>JANNEX010000728.1:0-1931 GCA_031379155.1 Rubrivivax sp. | reverse complement strand
CGCAGCCCTGTCGCCGCCCAGGTAGTGCAGGCGCATGACACGCCGGTGCGCGTCTTCGCTGATGGGTTCGAGCGCCAGCAACTCCTGGGCGTGGACCAGCGCGTCGGCGTAGTCCGCCACACGCTCGGCCATCTCGGCCAGCTCAACCAGCGACTGGCGCATGCGGCCACGTCGGCTGGCACGCTGCTGCACCAGCCAATGGCCAAACTCGGAGCTGTCGGCCGCCGTCTCGCCCAGCACCGAATCGGAATCGGCCAGGTCGTGTTCGACGCCATCGGCCAGGGCCAGCGTGCCGCTGCCGACGACGACGTCCATGCCAAGCTGCTTGCGCAACTGGAACAGGCGCTGGCGCAGCGAGTTGCGCGCCGCCTCGGCATCGCTGTCAGGCCACAGCAGCGTGGCCAGGCGGGTGCGCGCGGTCGGCCCTTCCAGCGCCAACCAGGCCAGCAGTTGCGCGTCGCGCAGCGCCAAGGGCAGGCGCCTAACGCCGATCTTGCTTGACTTGCCGGTCTTGCTGGCCGTACGAGCCGCGCGAGCTGTGCAGTCGCGGGCCAGGGACAGCGCCGGGGTCGCGGCCGGGGAATCGGCAGTCATCTCTCAAGGCGACGCATGGCAAGAGGATAGCGGGCCGGGGGCTGCCGTGCGGCCGCACGCAGACGGGCGCGGCGCACGCGGCAAGGGCGCAGAACTGCAGGACACGTCGGAGTTTCTGAGCAAGGCCACGGATGTGGAACCTGGGCCCATGCGCTTGAATGGCCGAACCGTCAGTGCCTCAAGCGGGCCGCCTTCTGCGCGCCAGCACCATCGCGCCCAACGCCAGCAGTGCCAGCGCCAGCGTCTGTGGCTCTGGCACGGCAACCACACCGCCCGGGCGCACAGCGAGGGCATAAAACTCAAGGTTCTTGCCGTAGATGTCCTGGAGGCCGTCGGCGGTGCGAAAGGTCCAAACGTTGCGCGGATTCGGCGCGTAATCCGTACCGGACCAATAGAGGTAGGACTGCAGGTTACTGAACAACGCCAGGTTGGCCATCTCCAGCAGCGTGTCGCCCGTCTGATTCAAGACGGATTCGCCTTCATTGCCCCCCAGGTCTGTATAGACCAAGTGGCCTAGCTCGCCGCCCGTGCAGTTGTAGCCGTAGGGCTGTTGGCCGAAGCCGCCACCGGGGATGAAGTTGCCGTTGCACGAGAGGTCGGGCTGTGCAACGGTTGGCAGGCGCCAGTCGGTGAAGCCGCCGTAGGCCAGGTCGTTCGCCCAGTTGTTGGCGGCCGTCCAGTTCATCAGGCCGTCTGCATCAAAGCCGCTGGTCCGGGCGTAGTTCATGTCCGCCAGCCAGGTGATGTCCAGCGTGGTGTCGTAGATCATGCCGCCACCGCGGTTGACCAGCGCAGCTTGCGCTGCACCTGAGGTGACCAACAAGGCAGCCGCAGCCGCCTTCAAACCAAGCGTCCTCATTTGATGCCTTTCAATTCGCTGAGATGGACGGCTTGCTGGGGCACGACGGTCGACCGCACTCGCCGCAACGCAAAACCGCAAGAAACTCAATCTGGGCGCACTGCCGCCGGCCGCCAGGCAGACCCGTCCTAGACGCACTCAGTGACGCGCTTAGCTCCGCGCGCGGGCGAGCCCGGCCGCCAGCAGTCCGGCGAGCATCAGCGCGGCAGTTCCAAGCTCTGGCACTGGGGACGTCAACTCGCTGGTCACGCTGGGGTCAAGAAACGCGCCGCCGCTGGCGTTTTCGAAGTGGTCGAAATGCAGCGAGTTGATGTAGCCGTAGATGTCCACCGTGCCGGTGTTGCAGTTGGTCTGGGTTCTGACTGGGCACCTGAAACTGTCGTACACACGCACGCTGCCCAGCGGATTCAGTGCAAGCCCAGCGCTGGTTTGCAGCGTGAAGAAATCAGCCTCTTCCCGCGCGGCCTGAGCGTAAAAC
>JANNEX010000161.1:0-6954 GCA_031379155.1 Rubrivivax sp. | reverse complement strand
CACCATGACCAACGCCGTCATCGTCTCCACCGCCCGCACGCCGCTTTGCAAAAGCTGGAAGGGCGCTTTCAACATGACCCACGGGGCCACGCTGGGTGGCCACGCCATTGCGGCGGCGGTGCAACGCGCGGGCATTGACGGCGCCGAAGTGGACGACGTCATCATGGGCTGCGCCACGCCCGAAGGCGCCACCGGCAGCAACATCGCACGCCAGGCTTTGCTGCGCGCTGGGCTGCCCGTCACCACCAGCGGCGTCACCGTGAACCGCTTTTGTTCCAGCGGCTTGCAGACCATCGCGCTGGCCGCGCAGCGCGTAGTTGCTGGTGAGGGCGACATCTTCATTGGCGGCGGCGTGGAAAGCATCAGCTGCGTTCAACAAGAGGCCAACATGCACATGCTGCAAGACAGCTGGCTGCAAAAGAACAAGCCCGAGATCTACTGGAACATGCTGCAAACCGCCGAGCAAGTGGCCAAGCGCTACGGCATCAGCCGTGAACGCATGGACCACTATGGCGCCGGCAGCCAGCAAAGGGCCGCTGCTGCGCTGGAGGCGGGCTTGTTCAAGGACGAGATTGCACCCATCACGGTGACTACCGGTGTGGCCGACGCGGTGATGGGCTTGCGCAGCAAGGAAGTCACTGTCGCCAACGACGAAGGTATACGCGCCGGCACGACTTTTGAGGGCATCTGCAACCTGCGCTCGGCCCTGCCGGGTGGCCTGATCAGCGCCGGCAACGCCAGCCAGTTTTCAGACGGCGCGGGCGCTTGTGTGGTCATGAACGAAACTGTCGCGCAGCGCAAGAACCTCAAGCCCCTGGGCCGCTTCCTGGGCTTTGCGGTGGCCGGCTGCGAGCCCGACGAGATGGGCATTGGGCCCGTGTTTGCGGTGCCCAAGGTGCTCAAGCGTTTGGGCCTGACTGTCGCCGACATCGACCTGTGGGAACTGAACGAAGCCTTCGCCGTGCAGGTGCTGTACTGCGCCGACACACTGGGCATTCCCATGGACCGCCTCAACGTCAACGGCGGCGCCATCGCCGTGGGCCACCCTTACGGCGTCAGCGGCCAACGCCTGACAGGCCACGCCCTGATCGAAGGCAAACGCCGTGGCGCCAAGCGTGTGGTGGTCACCATGTGCATTGGTGGCGGCATGGGTGCGGCGGGCGTCTTCGAGGTGTTGTGAGCGCGTTGCGCACGCCCGACGCGGCTTTTGCCAACTTGCCGGGCTGGCCCTATGCCGCCCACTACCGCAGTTATGCCGGGCTGCGCACGCACCACATCGACGAAGGCCCGGCTGACGCGGCGGTGACGGTTCTGTGCCTGCACGGCAACCCCAGCTGGGCTTATCTCTACCGCCACATGATCCCGGTTTTCACAGGCGCGGGTCTGCGCGTGGTGGCGCCAGATTTGCTCGGCTTTGGCCGTTCAGACAAACCTGAGCAAGAAGCTGCGCACAGCTTCGACTTCCACCGCAACATGCTGCTGGACTTTGTGCAGGCGCTGCATTTGAAGAACGTGATGCTGGTGTGCCAGGACTGGGGCGGCATCTTCGGCCTCACGCTGCCCATGGCCATGCCAGAACGCTTTACGCGCCTGCTGGTCATGAACACGGGGCTGGGCACGGGCCAACTCACCGATGGTTTTGTGCAGTGGCGCACTTACTCCAACAGCCAGAGCGACATGGCCGTGGGCAAGCTCATCAAACGCGGCAAGCCCGACATGACGGCGGCTGAAGCGGCGGCCTACGACGCGCCCTACCCTGATGCGTCGTACAAGGCCGCCTTGCGTGCCTTTCCCAACCTGGTGCCCGACGGCGAAGACGCGCCCGGCGCCGCCATCAGCCGCGAAGCCGCCACCTTCTGGCGCGAGCGCTGGGCGGGTCAGAGCTTCATGGCCATCGGCATGCTAGACCCCGTGTTAGGCCCACCGGCCATGCGCTCGCTGCACAAGCTCATCAAGGGCTGCCCACCGCCCCTGGAAGTGGCCGCGGGCGGGCATTTTGTGCAGGAATGGGGCGGCCCTATTGCGAAGGCCGCGCTGGCGCACTTCAAGCTGGGCTGATCGAGGGCACAAGGGCAGCACACGCATGGACCTGGACACACTCAAAGGCTTCTTTCGCCTTTCGCCCTTCATGGTGGACCTTGGCATCGAACCCGTCGCCGTGCTTGATGGCCGCGTGACTACTCAAATGACCACCGCCACGCGCCACCAGCAGCACACCGGCCAGGTGCATGCCGGTGTCATGGCCACCATGGCCGATCACAGCATGGGCTCGGCCGCACAAACGTTGGCGCCTGCGGGGCACTGGGCCATCACGGCCGAGCTCAAGACCAGCCAGTTGCGCCCCGCCAAAGGTCAGCGTCTGGTCTGCGAAGCCGTGGTCATCAAGGCCGGCCGCACACTCAGCTTTACCGAGGCTGAGGTCTACGCAGAATCACAGGGCCAACGCACCCTGGTCATGAAGGCATCGGCCACCATGGCGCTGGTGCCGCAGAAAAACTGAAACCACTGGGCATGCGCGCCACGCTCGACTTCTTGCTGCACGACTGGCTGCGTGTCTCATCGCTGCTGACCCGCCCGCGCTTCGCCGAGCATTCCGTCGAAACCTTCAGCTCGGTGCTGGACACCTGTGAGCGCATCGCGCGCGAGAAGTTCGCGCCTTTCAACCGTCTGAGCGACACGCAAGAGCCGCACTTCGACGGCGACAAGGTGCACCTGCCGCCCAGCACCCACGCGGCGGTCGCGGCCTACATTGAGTCGGGCATGCTGGGGGCCGCGCAAGACCATGACTGGGGAGGTTTGCAACTGCCTTGTGTCATTGAGATGGCGGCCAACGCCTTCTTCAGCAAGGCCAGTGTGTCCATGGGCGGCTACGCCATGCTGACCAGTGGCAACGCCAATTTGCTGATGGCCCATGGCACGCCCTTGCAACGCGAAGTGTTTGCCAAGAACGAATTCGCCGGCCGCTGGTTGGGCACCATGTGTTTGAGCGAGCCGCAAGCAGGCTCATCGCTGAGTGATGTGACCACACGCGCTTTGCCGGATGGCGTCGAATTCGAAGCCGACCCCCTGGGCCCGCGCTACCGTCTGCGCGGCAACAAGATGTGGATCAGCGCCGGTGACCATGAGCTGAGCGAAAACATCATCCACCTGGTGCTGGCCAAGATCCCGGGGCCTGATGGCAAGCTGCTGCCTGGCACTCGCGGCATCTCGCTCTTCATCGTGCCCAAACAACTCGTCGATGAACACGCGCAACTCACGGGTGAACGCAATGATGTGGCGCTGGCCGGCTTGAACCACAAACTGGGCTACCGCGGCACCACCAACACGCTGCTGAATTTTGGCGAAGGCAAGTTCGCCGTGCGTGGTGGCGCAGGCGCCATCGGCTACCGTGTGGGCGCGCCGGGTGAGGGCCTGCGCTGCATGTTCCACATGATGAACGAGGCGCGCATAGGCGTCGGCCTGGGCGCCGTGATGCTGGGCTACGCGGGTTATGAAGCCAGCCTGGACTACGCACGCCAGCGCACACAAGGCCGGCCGATAAAGGCAACGGCCCCTGCGGGCTCCGTGACCGGCAGTGGCAAAGACAGCAGCCAAGCGCCCGTGGCCTTGATTGAGCATGCCGACATCAAACGCATGCTGCTGGCGCAAAAAGCCTACGTTGAAGGCGGCCTGGCACTCGAGCTGTACTGCGCGCGCCTGGTGGACGAGCTGCACACCGGCGATGAAGCCCCCGCGCGCGAAGCAGGCCTGCTGCTGGAAGTGCTGACACCCATCGCCAAAAGCTGGCCCAGCGAATGGTGCCTGGAAGCCAATTCGCTGGCCATTCAAGTGCACGGTGGCTACGGCTACACGCGAGACTTCGCGGTGGAACAGCACTGGCGCGACAACCGCCTGAACATGATCCACGAAGGCACGCACGGCATACAGGCGCTGGACTTGTTGGGCCGTAAGGTGGTGATGAACGGCGGTGCCGGATTCCAGCTGTTTGCGCTGCGTGTGCAGCAGACGGCTGAACGTGCCAAGGCTGATCTGCCCGAGCCCGCTGCGCAGCTGTCATCAGCGCTGCAACGGTTAACCACAGCCACGCATCAAGCCTGGTCCACTGGCGCGCCTGAAGAAGCGCTGGCCAACGCCACGCCCTACCTGCAAGCTTTTGGCCACGTCGTGCTGGCTTGGCTGTGGCTGGACGTGGCGCTGGCCGCACAAGCCAGCCGTCTGCGAGAAGGCAAACTCGCCGCCATGCGTTACTTCTTCGCCTATGAGCTGCCCAAGATCGATGCCTGGCTGGGCGTGGTGAGCAGCCGCGAGGCGGTGTGCCGCCAGATGCAGGACGATTGGTTCTGACCATGAAGGCCAAGCAGGTCGAGAAGTGGGTTTGGATACTGATCTACAGCGGCCTGCTGCTGCTGTGCCTGAGCCTGTTTGTGCTGCGCAGAGGCAGTGCCTTGGCCTACGTGCTGATGGTCCTGGGCGCCTTGCTGGTGCCGGCGGGTGTGTTCTTGATCGTGCTGCGTTCGCGCATGCCGCCTGACGAGGAATGAGATGCCCGCTGAATTGTCTTGCGCAAAGATTGGACGCCGGCCTGTGATGCTGGCCGCAGTGGCTGCGACGGCAGCCGCAGCCTGGCCCGCCATGGCGGCTCAAGCCCTGCCGCCCATCGTCTTTGTGCACGGCAACGGCGAGAGCGCCGCGCTGTGGCTGACCACTCTGTGGCGCTTTGAGTCCAATGGCTGGCCGCCCGAGCGGTTGCATGCCATCCACCTGCCTTACCCGACGGCGCGCAGCAGCGACGACAGGCCGCAGCCGGCTCGCTCATCCACCACCGAACACCGCCAGTTCCTGGCCGCCCAAGTGGCGCAAGTGCTGGCCGCCACGGGCGCCGAACAGGTGGTGCTGATCGGCAATTCGCGCGGCGGCTACCCCATCCGCAGCTTCATCATGAACGGTGGTGCGGCGCAGGTCTCGCACGCCATTTTGGGCGGCGTGCCCAACCACGGTGTGCTGGTCGATGCGGTCAACAATCTGGCCGGTGAATTCAACGGCGCCGGCCCATTTTTGAAAGCACTGAACAACCAGGGCGAGAGCGGCGTGGAGGTCACGCCGGGCCCGCGCTGGATGACTATCCGGTCTGACAACTACGACAAGTACGCCCAGCCTGATGGCTTGTGGATTGGCGCCCCCGGCAAGCCCACGGGCGTGAGTTTTGACGGACCTGAACTGCGTGGTGCGCTCAACGTGGTGTTGCCAGGCCTCGATCACAAGGAGACGTCTTTCAGCGCACCGGCTTTTGCGGCCATGTTCCAGTTCATCACCGGCCGCGCGCCTGCCACGACGGGATTCACGCCGCAAGACAAGGTTGTGCTAAGCGGCCAAGTCAGTGGCATCGGTGTCGACAACCAACCCGTGCCTGGCGCGCTGCCCAGCAACTTGCCGCTGGCAGGCGCGCTGGTGGAGGTGTTTGCGGTGCACGCCGCCACCGGTGAGCGCCAGGGCGCCGCACTGTGCAGCGGTACGGTAGGTGCTGACGGCCGCTGGGGCCCCATCAGCCTGGGCTCAAAGACGGCGCTGGAATTTGTCGTCGCTGCGCCTGGCTACGCCATCACCCACATCTACCGCAGCGCCTTTGCGCGTTCGTCCAACATCGTGCACCTGCGCGCGGATGTATTGTTCGGCGCCGACAAGAGCGTCGGCGCCGTGCTCAGCTTTACGCGCCCGCGCGGCTACTTCGGCCTGCCGCGCGACAGCGTGGTGTTTGACGGCCAAGACCCCGCCCCCGGCATCGCGCGCGGCGTGGCGGGTCTGGCGGTGACCCAGATCAAACTGCCTAGCGCGCCGCAGCGCGCCGTGGTGGCCAGCTTCAACGGCCAGCGCATCGTCGGCCGCAGTTGGCCAGCGACTGAGAACCACATCGTGCAGCTAGAACTGCACTGAACTTTCAACAGGAGACAGCCATGAGCACCCCCGTCCAAAAACTCTTTGACCTGACTGGCCAGACCGCGCTGGTTACCGGCGGCTCACGAGGCCTGGGCTTGCAGATGGCCGAAGCCCTGGGCGAGGCCGGCGCCAAGATCATGCTCACCAGCCGCAAGGCTTCTGACCTGGAAGAAGCCGCAGCTCATTTGGCCGCCAAAGGCATAGACGCACGCTGGATTGCCGCTGATGCCAGCAAGCCCGAAGACGTGCAGCGTGTGGTCAGCGAAACCATGCAGCGCCTGGGCCGTATTGACATCTTGATCAACAACGCCGGCGCCACCTGGGGCGCACCGGCCGAAGACCACCCGCTGGAGGCCTGGGACAAGGTCATGAACTTGAATATTCGGAGCCTGTTCATGTTTGCCCAGGCGGTGGCCAAGGCCAGCATGATTCCCAACAAACACGGCCGCATCATCAACATTGCCAGCAACGCCGGGCTGGGGGGCAGCATGGACGTGAAGTTCATCGCCTACGGCACCAGCAAGGGCGCGGCCGTCAACTTCACGCGCACGCTGGCCGCTGAGTGGGGTGCCTATGGCATCACCGTCAACGCGCTGGCGCCGGGCTTTTTCCCGAGCAAGATGACCAAAGGCGTGCTCGAAACTTTTGGTGCCGAACACCTGGCCAAGTCCGCACCGCTCAAGCGCCTGGGTGACGACGACGATTTGAAAGGCGCGGCACTGCTGTTTGCCAGTGCGGCGGGCAAACACATCACGGGGCAGATCCTGGCCGTGGACGGCGGTGTGAGTGCGGTGCATGGCGGCTGAGCCCAGTCGGCACGAAGGGCAAATTGCCTTTCCGCGCCGCATTCCCTTTGTCGAAAAGCTGGGCTTTGAGCTGTGGGCTTTTGGCGGCGGCAAGGCCGAGTTGCGGCTGGACAGCGCGCCCGAACACCACAACTACTGGGCGGTGACACACGGCGGCGTTTTGATGACGCTGCTGGATGTGGCCATGGCGCATGCCGCACGCAGCGGCGACAGC
>JANNEX010000158.1:0-4424 GCA_031379155.1 Rubrivivax sp. | reverse complement strand
ACAAACTCCACCAGCCGCGGCACTTTGTAAGCCGCCATGTGCTCACGCGCCCAGTCAACGATGTCTTGCTCCTTGGCTGAAGCGCGCACCTCGCTGCGCAACACCACCACGGCTTTGACGGTCTCGCCACGGTAGGCGTCGTGGGCGCCGATGATGCAGGCCTCTTGCACCAGCGGGCACTTGAAGAGCAGCAACTCCACCTCGCTGGGCCAGACCTTGAAGCCGCTGGCGTTGATCATGCGTTTGAGGCGGTCGGTGAGGAAAAAGTAGCCCTCCTCATCGCGCCGGCCCAGGTCGCCGGTGCGAAAGAAGGCTTTGCCGGCTATGTCGATGAAAGCGGTTTTGGTGGCTTCGGCGTGGCCCCAGTAGCCCTTGAAGACCATCGGGCCGTGGGTCACGATCTCACCACTCTCGCCGTCAGGAAGTTCTTGCAGCGTGCTGGGATCGATAACACGGCTGTCGACGCCGAAGATGGGCATGCCCAGGCACTGCAGTTTGGCGCGTTCTGGCGGGTTGGCGTGGCTGGGCGCGGCGGTCTCGGTCAGGCCATAACCTTCGGCGAATGTCAGGCCAAATTCGGTCTGCAAGCGCTCGGCCACGGCCTGCGGCATGGCGGCACCGCCGCCTGACAGGTAGCGCAGGCTGGAGAGGTCAAAGTGTGTGTAGTTGGGACTGCCGAACAGATCGATGATCATGGTCGGGATGCAGGTCCAGTGGCTGACGCGGTGGCGCGAAATCAGCCGCCCCGCCAGTTCACGGTCCCAGCGTGGCAGCAGCACCACGGTGCTGCCCAAATACACCGAGCCCAGCACGCTGTACATCATGCCGGTGATGTGAAACATGGGCACCACGCCCAGGCTCACCGTGTCAGCGCTGGCGTGGCCCCACAGCGCGCCGCCCACGATGTTGGGCATCAGCGTTTGATGGGTGTGGATGCAGCCTTTGGGCAGGCCCGTGGTGCCTGAGGTGTAGGGCAGCAGCGCCATGTCTTCGGGCTGCGCCGTGGCAGGGCCGGGCGTGTGGCCGGCAGCAATGGCGTCGCGCCAGCGCACGCAGCCCGTGGGCAAGGCCGGGTCGGCCAGCAGCCATTGCAGCACGGCGGGCGCGGGCGCTTCGTGGGCGTCCACGGCGGCAGGCATGGCGTCGGTGAAGCGTGTCACCAGCACGCTGGACAAGCGCTGCTCGGCGCTCAGGCGTGCATCGGCTTGTTTGACGATGTCGGCCAAATCGGCCGTGGTGATGACGACCTTGGTTTGTGGGTTGCTGATGTAGTGGCCGAACTCATCCACGCGGTTCATGGGGTTGACCGGCACCACCACCGCGTTGGCACGCTGCACGGCATAAAAGGCGACGACGAACTGCGGACAATTCTGCATGAACAGCGCCACGCGGTCGCCCTTGGCCACGCCTTGCGCTTGCAGCCAACCGGCCAGCGCCAAAGCCTGACGGTGCAGTTCAGCAAAGCTCAGCGCCTGGCCGAAAAAAACGTAAGCCGCCTTGTCGGGGTAGCGCGTGGCGCTGACCTCCAGGTTGAACCACAGCGTGGTTTGCGGCAGCACCAGGCTGCGTGGCAAACGCGCCGGCCAATGGGCCAGGTGCGGGGCGGGTGAATCGGTCTGGAGGCGTGTGGACATGGACACAAGGCGCGTTGCAAGGACGGTACCCTGTGTAACCGGCCTGCGGCGCGGCAGGCATCCAGCTTTTCCCGCAGGTGCGGGCCATTCGGCTCAGGGCAACCCTGATCAAGTCCCTCGCGGTTCGCGCATCCTCGCTTTGGGTGGTCTGCGGCGTTGCAAATCCTCGCCATAGCCTGGGCTATGGCTGTGGTTTGCGCCTCGCAGCCCATCCCAAATCGAGGCGCGCGCCCTCGCGGGGACTTGATCAGGGTCGCCTTAGGCCAAGGCTCTCACTCCCGCTTGGCGTCTTGCTTCCAGCGTTGACAAGCCCCGCTGCCGGCGAATTCGCCGCGACCGCATTCACGTTCCATGCACACGTGGTAGCGGATGCCTTCGCGCGGGCCGCAAGCTGGCGCTGGGCCGCTGGGCGCTGCCACGGGCTCGGGGGCGGGTGGTGGCACGGCAGGTTCGGGGCGCGGCTTGCTGGGCTCGGGCGCCGGCTTGATCACCTGGGCGGGACGCTGCACGGCGGGTTTGACGGGCGCCGGCTTGTCAGGCACTTCAACGGTTTTGATGGGCGGGGCCGGCGCTTCCGCCACGGCCGGCGCAGGCATTGCCATGGCAGGCTGCGACGCAGCTTCTGCGGCTGCGGGCATTGCGGCCGGCACGACCACGGGCGCGGGTGCAGCCACCACGGCGGGCGCGGGCAGCGGCGCAGCCACTGGCACCGGCACGGCCTGCGGCCAGAGCATGAACGCCGCGCCCGCCGCCAATGCCAGCACAGCCACAACGACCAGCGGCAGCCAGGCTGAACGCCGTTTCGACACTGCAGCCGCTGGCCGCTGCGCCGTCATCTCGGGCATGTCGGCGGCCGGGATGTCCACCTCGGTCAGCTTGGAAGCAGGCTCTATCCACACATGCTCAGTGGTGCCCACAGGCGCCAGCGCAGCGGGCATCGCAGTGGGCATCGCACCTTGGCGCGGCACAAACTGCGTCTTGGCCTGGTCAATGTCCAGTTCCACATGGTCGCCTACCGCGTCGGGCGGCAGCGCGCTGGTGCGTTCCCAGTGCTGGGGCGGCGACTCTGGCGGGCGGCGCACGGGCGCGCGCTTGCGGCCTTCGAGCACGTCGCGCAACTCGGCCACCGACTGCGGGCGGTCGGCCGGGCGCGGGCACAGCATCCAGTCAATGGCGTAGAGGAAACTGCCGCTGCAACCGGGCAGCTGGTCTGCCGTCAACGCCGAGGCTTCGTCATGAATGGTGCGCGCCGTGGCCGGGGGTGGCGGGCGGCCCAGCAGCAGGTAGTGCAAGGTGGCGCCCAGGGCATACAAGTCGGTCCACGGGCCCTGGCGCACGGCACCGGCTTCGCCATATTGTTCGATGGGCGCGTAGGCCGGTTTGAGGATCGCCGT
Source organism: Rubrivivax sp. (assembly GCA_031379155.1). Taxonomy (GTDB): domain Bacteria; phylum Pseudomonadota; class Gammaproteobacteria; order Burkholderiales; family Burkholderiaceae_C; genus Rubrivivax. The sequence goes on along the minus strand of JANNEX010000158.1, from coordinate 1,396 downwards.
CAGGCTTTGTGTTTTGTCGCTGAGCACACGCCGCGCGGCGCCAAAGTCCAGCAGCACCGGGTGGCCATCGGGTTCGATCTGGATGTTGTCGGGTGCAATGTCGCGGTGATACACCCCTTCACCGTGCAAACGCTCCAGCGCGCCCAGCAAGGCTTCCAGCATGCTGCGCAGCGTGCTCTCATCGGGCGCACGGCCTTGTTCTACGCGCTGCTCTTTCAGCGTGCGGCCGCGCATCACCGGCATGGCCATGTAGGCCGTGCCATTGGCCTCCCAGAAGCGCAGCACCTTCAGCAGCGACGGGTGGTCAAAGCGCGCCAGCAGCCGCGCTTCGTTGACAAATGAGCGCAGGCCCAGCGCAAAGGTCTCGGCGTCGGACTGCGAGCGCAGCGACACATGCATGGTCTCGGTGCGGCCGGCCAGCGACGCGGGCATGTATTCCTTCACCGCCACCTCGCGCTCCAGCGCGTGGTCGAAGGCCAGGTAGACGATGCCAAAACCGCCGATGCCCAACAAGCTGAGCAGTTCAAACTCGCCCAGACGGGTGCCCACCGGCAGCGCGTTGGCGTCGTGCACGCGGGGTGCAGGCGGGGCTGAGGATGACATCGAAAGAGCTTATCAGGCTTGCGGCGGCGCGGGATGTGGGCTTAGGGGGGCGCCACCCGTGCCGCTCATCACCTGTGTCGATAATTGCGCAGCACAGGCCCCCATTGCAGCACCGCAGGGCCGCGCTTGCACAGCGACAGCACCGATATGCTGCGCATCATGCACACCTGGACGCTGGTTTTTGAAGACGCCGACCTGTTGGTCGTCAGCAAACCCAGCGGCCTGCTGTCTGTGCCCGGCCGTGGGCCCGAAGGCGCGATCAACCTCACCGCCCAGGTGCAAGACCGATACCCCGGCGCGCTGGTGGTGCACCGGCTGGACATGTCCACCTCGGGCCTGATGATGTTTGCCCGCCACGCCGACGCGCAGCGTGCGCTGCACCGGGCTTTTGAAAGCCGAACAGTGGCCAAGCGCTACACCGCCGTGGTTGAAGGCTGGCCGGGCGAAGACGCCGGCAGCTGCAACGCGCCCATGCGGCTGGACTGGCCGGCGCGCCCGCGCCAGGTGGTGGACTGGGAGGGCGGCAAACCCTCTTACACGCGCTGGCGCGTTTTGCAGCGCCTGGGCGAAACAGGCGCAGCGCAGGCACGCATGGCGCTGGAGCCGGTGACCGGGCGCTCGCACCAGCTGCGCGTGCACATGCAGGCGCTGGGCCACCCCATCGTCGGCGACGAGCTGTACGGCGCAGCACCCGGCCCCGGCGAACGCCTGCTGCTGCACGCTACGAACCTGTCGCTGCAACATCCGGTGAACGGCACTCACATGCAGTTCGAGAGTCTGCCGCCGTTTTGAC
>JANNEX010000580.1:0-3854 GCA_031379155.1 Rubrivivax sp. | reverse complement strand
GGCGGCGCCACCTACTTCAACACCACGCCGCTGGGCCGCGCCGTCACGGGCACGGCGCTGGTGGTGGCCATGCGCGAAGACGGCGTCAACATCTGGGGCGACGGCAGCACTTACAAGGGCAATGACATCGAACGTTTCTACCGCTACGGCCTGCTCGCCAACCCGGCGCTGAAGATTTACAAGCCATGGCTGGACCAGACCTTCATTGATGAGTTAGGCGGGCGCAAAGAGATGAGTGAATACCTCATTGCCGCCGGCTTCGACTACAAGATGAGCGTCGAAAAAGCCTACAGCACCGACAGCAACATGCTGGGCGCCACGCACGAAGCCAAGGACCTGGAATACCTGAACAGCGGCATGCACATCGTGCAGCCCATCATGGGTCTGGCCTTCTGGCGTGACGACGTGGTGGTCAAGGCCGAGAAGGTGAGCGTGCGCTTCGATGAAGGTTTGCCGGTGGCCCTGAACGGCATCAGCTTCAGCGACAGCGTGGCGCTGTTTGAGGAGGCCAACCGCATTGGCGGGCGCCATGGCCTGGGCATGTGCGACCAGATTGAAAACCGCATCATCGAAGCCAAGAGCCGGGGCATTTATGAAGCGCCCGGCATGGCGCTGCTGCACATCGCCTACGAGCGTCTGGTCACCGGCATCCACAACGAAGACACGATTGAGCAGTACCGCATGAACGGCCGCAAGCTGGGCCGCTTTTTGTACCAGGGCCGCTGGTTTGACCCGCAGTGCATGATGCTGCGCGAAACCGCGCAACGCTGGGTGGCGCGTGCCATTACGGGTGAGGTGACGTTGGAGCTGCGCCGCGGCAACGACTACAGCTTGCTCAACACCGAGAGCCCGAACCTCACGTATCACCCCGAGCGGCTGACGATGGAAAAGGGCGAAGGCGCTTTCAGCCCCGCTGACCGCATCGGCCAGTTGACGATGCGCAACCTGGACATTGAAGACACGCGTGGCAAGTTGGCGGTGTATTCACGCGCCGGTTTGCTCGGTGGTTCTTCCAAAGACGGTCAGGGAGCCACGGTGGCGATGTTGACCCAGCCTGAGCCGCACGAAACTAAGCGCTGACAACGTTGCGCCCGCTGCGTTTGGCGTCCAGCAGCATGGCGTCGGCAGCGCCCAGCAAGGCGCGCGCGGCGGGCATTTCACCGCTGAGTTCAGCCGCGCCGAATGACGCCGTCTGGCGGTGCGCCACGGTGCGCGTGGTGCCCGGCACGGGCAGCGCAAAGCTGCATGTGCCGATGGCCTGACGCAAGCGTTCGGCCAGTTCAACGGCGGCCGACAACGCGGTGTCGGGCAAGACGACCGCAAACCCTTCGCCGCCAATGCGCCCCATGATGTCGCTGCCGCGCACGGTGTGCAGCGCCGCTGCAGCCACGCCGCGCAGCACCTGGTCGCCAGCGGCATGGCCGAAGCGGTCGTTCACGGCCTTGAAGAAGTCCAGGTCCACACACAACACGCTCAAGGGCCGGCCGCTGCGGCGCGCCCCTTTGACTTCGCGCTCCAGCACTTCCATCAAATACTTCTTGCTGAACAGGCCCGTGCCGCTGTCGACGGTGGCCAGGCGGTACAGGCGCTCGTGCAGCAGCGCGTCCAGGCTGTGCGGCTCGTAGAACTTCAGCACGGCCGCACCCAGGCCCACCAGGTCACCGTCTTTCAGAGTTGCCGGCGCGTCGACGCGCACTTCGTTGAGCTGCGTGCCGTTACTGCTGCCCAGGTCGTGCAGCACCACCCTGCCGGCTTCGTCGCGCAGTTCGGCGTGGCGGCGGCTGACACCGGGGCTTTCCAGGCAGACATCACATTCGGGTGAGCGGCCCAGGCTCATGGTTTTGCCCTGCCACGCAAATCGCATGCCGCTGTGTTCCCCGCTGTGCAAGATCAGGCTTGGGCGGCGCTGGCCGGTGTCGCCCAGGGCTTGCAGCAGCGTGGTGTCGGCCTTGTTCAGGCGCAGGCTGGTGTGTTCCCAGTCTGCATGGGGTGAAGCGGGCACGGGGGGTCTGTTGGCGTCGAGCATGGGTGGGCGGCACAGGGGTGGTGATGCCCATATCGGCAGTTCAAGCCCCCAGCTTGACCCGGCCAAATATGCCTGGATCAGGCCTTGCGCAGTTCAGGCGCGGCGCGCAGTTGGCCCACGTGGATGCCGTTCCAGTTTGTCAGCGTCACCTCGCTCAGGCCGCGCATGAACTGCGCGTCGGCCTCATTCAGCACCAGCAGCTTTTCAAGCACCGCCGCCATCACCACTTCACACGCGCGAGAAGTGTTGCCGTCGTCCATCTTGATGGCCACGCCCAGGCCCAACTCGGGCAGCGCGGCGCAGTACACACCTTCGGCGCCGACCTTGCAAAACACACGCGCGCCCAGTCTTTCCATCACACGCGAATCAAAGCGCCCGCTGCCGGCCACCATGAAGGGCGCGGCAGCCACCGCTGCCCGCAGACGTGCGGCGGCGCGCTGGTGCTCAGCGCTCAAGCCCACACCGCTGCCCAGGCGGGCAAAGGCATGCCCCAGGTGGCGCAGTGGAATGGCGTAGGTGGGGATGCTGCAACCGTCAGTGCCGACGGCAGTTTTGCTCAAGTCGTAGCCGGTGCTGGCTTGCAAGGCGGCGCTGACTTCTTGCATCACCGGATGCTCAGGCTTGACGTAGCCACGCAAAAAGTCGCGACTGTCTTTGCCGTCGGCCATCAAACAACCCAGGCAGACAAAGCCTGAATGTTTGCCCGAGCAGTTGTTGTGCAAGGCGCTGGGCGATTGGCCCGCTGCGGCCAGCGCCTTGATGGCGCCGTCGTGGTATGGCCAGTGTGCGCCGCACTCCAGCGCCGCCACATCGACACCCGCTTTGGCCAGCATGCCGGCGGCGGTTTTTGCGTGCAGCGGCTCGCCGCCGTGGGAGGCACAGGCCAGCGCCAGTTCAGCGTCACTCAATTGCCAGCGATCAGCCGCACCACTGGCCACCAGCGGCAACGCTTGCAGCACTTTGACGGCACTGCGCGGGAAGATGGGGCGTTCAGTGTCGCCAAGCTGCGTGTGCACATCGCCGTCGGCGTCGACGATGGCCAGCGCGCCGCGGTGGGCCGACTCAACCATGCCACCGCGCAACGCCTGGGCCAAGATGGGGTTTGCATTCATGGCGCCACTGTAGCGGCAGGGGCGCAGGGGCAGGGCAGAATCAGCCCATGCCCTTGTCTGCCTTGGCCCTGGTGTTGGTGGCCGCCGTGCTGCACGCCAGTTGGAACTTCGCCGCCAAGAGCGCCGGTGGCGACCAGCGCTTCACCCTCATCACCAGCCTGCTCACCAGCACCATTTGGCTGCCCGCCGGCCTGTGGTTTGGCTGGCAAGAAGTGCCACGCTGGGGCGGGCTGGAATGGGCCGTGGTCGGTGCCAGCGCGGCCGTGCACTTGCTCTACTTCAACGCCCTGCTCAAAGGCTATCGCGTCGGCGACTTGACGGTGGTCTACCCATTGGCGCGTGGCAGCGCGCCTTTGATCACCGCCGCCGCCGCCGTGCTGCTGCTGGGTGAAACGCTCAGCGCCTTGGGCGTGGCCGGTGTGCTGGCGGTGTGCGGCGGTGTCTTCCTGATCGCTGGCGGCCCCGCGCTGTGGCGCAAGGCGCATGACCCGGTGCAGCGCCAGCGCACGGCGGCCGGTGTGCGTTGGGGCCTCATCACTGGCGCCATGATCGCTGGCTACTCGGTCATCGACGGTTATGCCATCAAGGTGCTGGCCATTGGCCCGGTGATTTTTGACTACCTGTGCAATGTGCTGCGTGTACCGCTGCAACTGCCCACGCTGCTGCGCAACCGTGCAGGCTTGGCGCAGGCCTGGCGCACACAGTGGAAACAGGCC
>JANNEX010000571.1:0-2118 GCA_031379155.1 Rubrivivax sp. | reverse complement strand
CTGGCGCAAGCAGCCCTGTTTGCCTCGCAAGCCGGGCTGGGCGCTGTCGTGATGATGGCGCTGGCGTTTGGCCTGGGCATGACCGTGGCCGACGCTGGCAACGGCGCTTTGCTGAGCTGGTGTGCGCAGCGCAGCGACCAGTTGGCGCGCCGCGCCAGCCGCTGGAGCAGCGGCTTCATTGCCACCATTGCCTTGTGCACCGTGGTGGTCACGCTGCTGCGCCAAGACCAAAGCGCGCTGGCCCAGGCCTGGCAGCAAGCCGGCATTTGGGTGGGCCTGGGGCTGGTGCTGCTGACCACCGGCGTCTACCTCACGCGGCTGGCGGTGCAACGCGCGCGCCAGTCAGCCACGCAATCTTCGGTGTCATGAAGGAACCTGCATGAACCAACGCTTTGCGCCGTGGCTGTTGTGCCTGGCCGCAGCCCTGCCCACGGCGGCCTGGGCACAAGCCGTGACCACACCCGTGGCCCCGCGTGGCAACGCCGACGACGTGGAGCGTGGCCGCCAGCTCTACATGGCCAACGGCTGCTTCAGTTGCCACGGCACGGTGGGCCAGGGCGGTGAGCGCAGCGGCGCGCCCAAGCTGGCGCCCCAGCCCTATCCTTTTGAAGCCTTTCGGGCGCTGGTGCGTACACCCCGTGAGGCCATGCCGCGTGTGGACGTCAAGTTCGTCAGCGACGAACAACTGCAAGCCATGCACAGCTACCTGTCGTCCATCGGCTCAGGCCCGGCGGCCAAGGACATAACGCCGCTGCGCGCGCTGTTGCCATAGCTTGACCTGAAGCGTTTTCAAAATTCGCCTGCGGGCGACGACCCCCGGTGCCGCAGTACGGCGCCAACGTCACGCTGGATCAGGCGCGCAAGGCCATGGCTGCGGCCAGCGCCGATTCACGCCGGCCGACCAAGGTATTCCAAGACCTGGTGGCCGGTGGCGGCGTGGGCCTGCGGGTGCTGGGCCTGCGTGGCGCCAGCCCCGTGGAAGGCGGCTTGCCGCTGCTGGTGGACGGCAAGATCATCGGCGCTGTCGGTGTCTCGGGCGGCACCTCTGAACAAGACGGCGTGGTCGCCAAAGCGGCCGTCGACGCCGTGGCCGCCAAGTAGCTTCAAAACAGCGGTCAACGCGGCTGGCAGACCACATCCACCAGCGCCGGCCGGCCGCTTTTCACCACCGCCAGCGCGCGCTTGAGCGCCGCGTTCAGTTTGCCCGGCTCGGTGACGGGCCCTTCGGCCCACACGCCGTGGGCCTGCGCCAACTTGGCGTAGTCAATGGCCGGGTTGTCGATTTCGTTGCCGATCAGCGCCGTGTCAGGCCGGCGCCGGTGCAGCGCGGCCATGCGCTGCACGTGCATCACTTCCTGGTAATAGCCTCGGTTGTTGTGCATCACCAGCAGCAGCGGAATCTGGTGGTGCGCGGCGGTCCACAACACGCCAGGTGCGTACATCAAATCGCCATCGGGCTGGAAGCTCACGCTGAGCAAACCCTTGTCGCGGTTGGCCAGCGCCGCGCCCACGGCGCCCGGCGCTGCATAGCCCACGCCTTGGCCGCCAGAGCCGCCCAGCATCTGCTCATGGCGTGTCGCGGGCCACAAAGAACGCGCCCAGGGAATGCGGTCGCTGACCACCAGCGACCAGGGCTCGGCCTTGATCACGTCATAGGTTTCCATGGCCAGGCGCGCGGTGGTCACGGGGCTGGCGTCCCAGCCACGCGCGGCGGATTCCAACATCTGCGTGCGTGCGAGTTTGGCTTGCACGCCCAGGGCGGTGGTGCGTTCTTGCGCCACACGTTGACGCTCAAGCGTCATCAGCTTTTTCACCGCATCCGTCAGCGCTGGCAGGCTGGCTTGTGCGTCGCCATTGATGGCCAGGTCGGCCGGCATATAGCGCTGAAAGTCCTGGTAGTTGCTGCGGATGTAGACATCCTGCATCGACAGGTTGATGACCTTGACGCCGTTCTTGGCGACAAAGCGCTGAATCTTCTGCGGGTCGCTGAATGAATTGAATTGGCCCCAGGGGTCAGCCACTTCCAGCAGCAGCACCACGTCGGCTTCGCGCACCAGGGCGCGGCGCCGCTCGCTGTGGCACAGGGGGTGCTGGTTGGGAAAGTTCAACCGCCCGCCC
>JANNEX010000541.1:0-1700 GCA_031379155.1 Rubrivivax sp. | reverse complement strand
ATTCTGCGCTTGATCATGAGACCGGCCGGGCACGCCGGGTGCCACCACAGTGCTGACATGGCCTAACTGCTGGATGAGTTGTTCAGGTTCGACATGGCGCAAGCGAAACAGCAGCTCGGGCGCGTCGTCCAGCCTGGCGCCAACACCGTACAGGGTGGCGGCCACATGTTTGCACAGGCGCGCGGAATCCGGGCAGCTGCAATCAAAGCTGATTTCGCGCGGCAGCGGAAACAGACCCTGGCCCGGGCGTGTCACTACCTCCATCACTGCTTTGGACAAACGCCCTTGCAGCAGCTCAATCAGCGACGCCACCTTGCCGCTGCATTCCTTGACCATGGCCTCCCACTGCGGCGCGGGCAACGGCTGCACACGCACTTTGACGCGGTACACCTCTGAGCCCGAGACCAGCGCCGACACCGCGCCGGTATCGACTTTCAGGTCAATCACCGAGCCGTTGCACACATAGGTGCGCCCACGTGGCAGGCGGTTTTCGTAGTCGCTGTAGGCCTCGAGCTTGTCGCACCAGGCTTTGCCCCAGAAGCTGCGCGCGATGGTGCGGCCCTGGATGTGCACGGGCTGCAAGATCTGGCCCTTCTTTTTCAGCGCGGCGGCTTTGCGCTCGGCTTGCAGCCGGCGCTGTGCCACTGGGACATAAGGTGCCCAGCCGCCGCCGCCGTCGTAGTCGTAGTCGTAACGTCCCATGGCTGTGGTCCTGTGCTTCAAGCCGCCTTGGCTTCGTCCATGGCGCTGTGGATGTCCAAGGCCACCAGGCGCAACAGCTCTTCGTTGCCCAGCTCAGTCAGCATGGCCTCACCGCCGCCTTGCAAAATTTGCTGCGACAGGTTTTGTTTGCATTCGATGAGGGCGTCGATTTTTTCTTCCACCGTGCCTCGGCAGACAAACTTGTGCACCAGCACGTTGCGATTTTGGCCGATGCGGTAGGCGCGGTCGGTGGCCTGGTTTTCCACCGCCGGGTTCCACCAGCGGTCAAAGTGCAGCACATGCGACGCTGCTGTCAGGTTCAGGCCCGTGCCACCGGCTTTAAGTGAGAGTACAAAAAACGGCGGCCCGCCGTCGGCCTGGAAAGCGTTGACCAGCGCGCCCCTGGCCTTGACCGCCGTGCCGCCGTGCAGCACCAGGCCCGGCCGCCCAAAAACGCCTTGCAAAAAGTCGTGCAGCGGCGCGGTCATCTCACGAAATTGTGTGAACACCAGCAGCTTTTGCTGGCGCTGCGCCATCGGTTCGGTGAGTTCTTGCAAGCGCGCAAACTTGCCGCTGTCTTGCGGTGCAAAAGCGCCGTCGCCCAGCCACTGCGACGGGTGGTTGCAGATCTGTTTGAAGCGCATCAAAAAGGCCAGTACCGCACCGCGCCGGGCGATGCCGTCGAGCGTGGCAATCTGCTTGGCCAGCGCGTTCACGGCCTGTTGGTAGAGGCTGGCTTGCAGCGGCGTGAGTGAGCAGTAGGCCTTGATCTCGGTTTTGTCGGGCAGGTCGGCAATGACGCGCTTGTCGCTTTTGAGGCGGCGCAAGATGTAGGGGCTGACGAGTTTTCGCAGCGGTGCATAACCACCATTTTCATCGGCCTCCAATTGCCGCGCAAAGCGGCTGAAGGTGGCCGCTGAGCCCAGCAGCCCCGGGCAGATAAAGTCAAACAGCGACCACAAATCGCCCAGGCGGTTTTCCACTGGCGTGCCCGTCAG
>JANNEX010000540.1:0-2120 GCA_031379155.1 Rubrivivax sp. | reverse complement strand
CGCCAGCACGCCGGTGTAGAGCAAGTCGCCGTCTTCCAGCGTCTTGTCGTTGGTGTAGTCCTCGGCCGGCAGGCCCAGGGCGCGCGCCTTGACGCGCATGTTGATGTCCTTGGACACCAGCACCACTTCACGCGGGACTGTGGCGTTCTGGTGCTGTTCGCGCAGGCTTTGCACGACGCCCAAAATCTGGTTGTCGGCCTTGCCTTGCGGCAGGCCGGGCGGCAACTTGAATTCGAGAAATTGGGTCTGGAAGAAGAGCTTGCCACCGGCCTCGCGGTGGCCGGTCTTGGACAGCTCGATGCCAGCCTGCGCATCCAGCGAACCGTCCTTGGCCGACAGCGAAGCCAGCGCGTCCAACTCGCGGCTGACCTGGCGCACGCTGCGCGCCACTTCGCTCATGCCCTTCTTGTGGCCGTCCAGCTCTTCGAGCGTGATCATGGGCAAGAAGACGTCATGTTCCTCGAACCGGAACAGGCTCATGGGGTCGTGCATGAGCACGTTGGTGTCCAGCACAAAGAGCTTGGCCGGGCCGGTGCTGCGCGGTTTGCGCGGCTTGGGCTGGGGCGCGGGCATGTGGCGCAAGGGCGCGACGGCCGAGTTTGCGGTCGCTACGGGCTTCACGGGCGGCACGGGTGGCGCCGGTGGTGCTGGTTGCGGCGCGCGGGCCACCACGGGCGCCAGTCCGTCGTGCAGGTCCAGCGCACTTTGCGCGGGGGCTTCGGCGCCGCGAGTTTTCAGCGAGCGTTTTTCAGCACGCGGCGCAGCTTGCGCTTCGTAGTCGGCGTGTTGCAGCAGGTCACCTTTTTTGGACGGCGGCTTGGGCAGTGGCATGGTTCAGTGGTGGGTGAAAAAAGTAAAAAGCCGCACAGGCTGCTGTGCGGCTTGGGGGGAAACCGGAGTCTGCTGCCCTGCAAGCAGGCCGTCTCGGTGGCGCTGGAAGGTGGGACTCAAGCGGGGCTTAAGCGGAGATTAAGCGGCCTTCTTCAGTGCCTTCGCGGCCTTGAGCACTTCTTCCACATGGCCGGCCACCTTGATGCCGCGCCATTCACCGCGCATCACGCCTTGGGCGTCGATGAGGAAGGTGCTGCGTTCGATGCCCTTGACCTTCTTGCCGTACATGATCTTGTTCTTGACCACGCCAAACATGTGGCACAGCTTTTCTTCGGTGTCGGCAATCAGCTCGAAGGGCAACTCGAAGTTGCTCTTGAACTTGTCGTGCGAAGCCATGTTGTCGCGCGACACACCAAAGACCACCGCACCGGCCTTCACAAAGTCTTTGTGATGGTCACGGAACTGCATCGCTTCGGTGGTGCACCCGGGCGTGTTGTCCTTGGGATAGAAGTACAACACCACCGCGTGGCCTATGTGCGACTGGGGTGTGAACTTCACACCGCCCGTGGCCAGGGCTTCAAATTCCGGGAGAGCTTTATTGATGACGGGTGTCATGGATGGGTTTTCTCGGACATCTTTTTCGGACATCTGGCTGCCGTTGCCGGCTCAATGGCGAATTATATTGTGTCTGGAGGTCAGGTCCGGGTGGTCGCCGAAGTCGCGGCCCAAGTCGTCGGTCTAGACCAACACTGCGGCCACCACCGAGCGGCCTTCGCTGACCAGCACGTTGTAGGTGCGACAGGCCGCTGCGGTGTCCATGGTTTCGACGCCCACGCGGGCATCAATCAGCACGCGCATGAGCGCCGGTGAAGCAAAACGCAGGCGTGGCCCGCTGCCAAAAATCACCACCTCGGGTTTGAGAGCGGCGATGTGCCCGAAGTGCACGGCCTGCAATTCATCAAACGTGGCCGGCCCCCAGGCCAGCACCTCGCCCATCCAGGGCACCAGCAGGCTGTGGCCAAAGGGCGTGCTGCCCACCCAGATTCGCCCAGTGTCGTGACGGGTGATGGTGTTGACGCCTGCCAGCGTGTCGGGTTGGAACTTCATGCGTGGATAATTCTATGGTCCCCGTTGAAAGCACCGAAAGCGCGCCCGTGAGACCCCTCGTCAAATCCGCCAAGTTGGCCAATGTCGCCTACGACATCCGTGGGCCCGTGCTCGACAAAGCCCGCCAGATGCAGGAAGAGGGCCACAAGATCATCCAGCTCAACATCGGCAACGTGGCGGCG
>JANNEX010000536.1:0-1771 GCA_031379155.1 Rubrivivax sp. | reverse complement strand
CCGGTGCGCACGGCGCGCGGAATGATGTCCTTGCCAAAGTCGTGGCTGGACTGCGCGTCGGCCATGTCGCGTGCCAGCTCGGCATACAGGTACTTGGCGTTGAAGATGTAGATGCCCATGCTGGCCAAAGAACGGTCGGTGCTGCCGGGCACCAAGGGGGGGTCAGCGGGCTTTTCGACAAAGTCGGTGATGTTCCACTGCGCGTCCACCGCCATCACGCCGAAGGCCTTGGCCTCTTCGCGCGGCACTTCGATGCAGGCCACCGTGCACTCGCGGCCCTTGGCCACGTGGTCGGCCAGCATGGCCGCATAGTTCATCTTGTAGATGTGGTCGCCGCCCAGCACCACCACGTACTCGGCGCCGTAGCTGTCCAGGATGTCCTGGTTCTGGCTCACCGCGTCGGCAGTGCCACGGTACCAATGTTCTTCATTCATGCGCTGTTGCGCCGGCAGCAGGTCGACAAATTCGTTGGCCTCGCTGCGCAAGAAGGCCCAGCCGCGCTGCAAGTGGCGCAGCAGGCTGTGGCTCTTGTACTGGGTGACCACGCCAATGCGGCGGATGCCCGAGTTCAGGCAGTTCGACAGCGCAAAGTCGACGATGCGGAACTTGCCGCCGAAGTACACCGCCGGCTTGGCGCGGCGGTCGGTGAGCTGCTGCAAGCGGCTGCCACGGCCGCCGGCCAGCACCAGCGCCACGGCGCGTCGCGGCAGTTCCAGGCTTTGTGTGAGGTCAAGCGGGGTCATGGCGTGCCTTGGCTGCGTGATGAAGGGATGGGCGGGACGCAGGCCGCTTATGAGGACCCGTTGCTTGGACCAGTCACTTGGACCAGTGGATGCCGTCGATGTAAAGCTTGGCAGTGCTGCCCGCTGCATTGCCGGTGCGCGAATAGACGTCGGAGATGACAAATCGCGACAACACCAGCGACAGGTCGAGCTTGGGGTTCTTGGCCACAAAGTCCTTGAGCGGGATCGACACCTGACACCAGGCGCCGGTGCTGCAGTAGCCATACTTGCCGGGCTGAATCTGCAAGTAAGCCTCCTGCGGTTCACGCTCTGGCGTGTCGGTGGAGATGCCGATCTCGATCTTGCCCGGGTAGGTGGTGCTGATCCAGAAGTTCAGCGTGCCGCTGGCGGCGTAGTTGGACAGGTTGTCGGTGGCGCCGTCGCGCGGCTGGCGCAGGAAACCCCAGCCGTAGACCGCAGGCCGCGGCGTGATCTCGATGCTGTGCGTGGCGTCGCCCGGTGCGTAATCGCTGGTGACCTCCGGCGCGACCGCTGTGTTGCCGTCAAAGGCATCCCAGAACAGGCCCGCGGGCCGGAACTCAGAGGCCCCGGGTGCCGCGTCGCTGTACAGCACGTACTTGTTTTCGGTGATCGCGGGCTTGACCACGGCGGGCTTGAAGTACAGCGCGTCGGCGTCGGTGTAGGCGCCGGGCTCCCAGACCCAGGTGGCGCTGCCGGCGGGTGAGTTGTTGGCGTTGATGGCCTGGATGGCGTAACGCGCCTGGCGCTGCACGTTGAACAGGCCCCACTTGTCGTCGCCCTGTTTCCAGGGCTCGTCAAAAGCCTCGAAGTAAAACACCGCCTTGGGCCCGGCGCCGCTGCGGCCTTCAGCGGCCCACGCGGCCAGCCGGTCGAGGTACATCTTCTGGTTGACCGGGTGGGCACGGAAGGCCAGCCGACCCAGGTCGACGGCGTTCCAGCCGGTTTCTCCAATGATGATGGGGATGTGGGCCAGGCCGCGCTTGTCGAAGAAGCTGCGCGCCCCGTCG
>JANNEX010000525.1:0-11380 GCA_031379155.1 Rubrivivax sp. | reverse complement strand
CAGGGTGCGGACTAACCCCTCGTTTAAGCCTAGCTGCAACGGCGGGCCGCCATGCTCCTTGAGCAAGGAGCGGTCGATCTACAGGCTGTCGGAGGGCAGCGCGCACAGGCAGGCGCGCGGGTCATGAACATCGACGAAAGGCCCGGCTCGGCGCCGCTAAACAGCGGGCGCCAGACCCTGACTGCGGTGTCCAAGAGGGCAACGTCAGCACCGCTGCCACCCGGCCCGCTGAGGCCGGCGCTGCTGCGTGTGCGCACGGCGCTCGCACCGGTGGCGGCATCCAAAGCGCTGGCGCTCAGGGGCAGGGCAATGCGCTTGCTCGTCCGTCTAGCGGCACGAGACGGCCCGCAAGGGTTGGCCCCTGACGGGTCTCAGGGCTCGCCCAAGTTGACGCTTTCGCTGACGACCAAACCTTCGCTGAGGATCAGCCCTTCACTCAAGATCAAGCCTTCGCTGAGCACCAATCCTTCACTCAGCACCAATCCTTCGCTGAGTACCAGGCCTTCGCTCAGCACCAAGCCTTCGCTGAGCACCAGCCCCGTGCCCAGCACGGTGCCGCTGCCACTGGCCAACCAACTCGACAAGGTCGTGGTGGGGATGAACACACCGGTTTTGCCGGTCAGAGAGCTCACGCCGACCAAAGCACTGCCGTTGACCACGCCGCTGGTCAGCAGCGTTTGGTTGGTCAGCTGGTATTCCCAGAACCACTTGACGAAGGTCTTGTTGGTGTCCCAGTAATCGGCGTAACGGTCGAGCACGGTGTTGCGCGACCAGGTGTAGCGCGGGTTGTAGATGGGCTGGAACTTGGTGAACAGCGCGTCGCCCGTGACCACGCGGTTGCCGCCTGCAAACACGATGCGCGACCAGTTGAAGGCCGCCCCGGCAACGGTGGAACTGCGGCTGCTGGGCATGACCTTGCCCGAGGCCAGCAAAGTAGAGCCGGCACTGATGGTGCCCGCGGCGATGGCGCCAGTCACGTCGCTGCGCAGCACATTGGCCAAGGTCACCGCGCCATTGATGTTGAGCTGACCAGCGCCTTGTTGCAGCAAGTTGGCGCCGGCCATGGGCTGTGCCGTGTACTGCAAGATGGCCTTGATCATGGGCGGGGTCAGGCCGGGGTTGGCCTGCAGCAGCAGGGCCGCAGCACCGGCCACCACCGGCGCGGCCACCGAGGTGCCCGACAGGTACATCTGGGTTTCACCGTAGGTCTGGGTCACACCGGTGGCGCTCACCAGGGGGGCATAAAACGCGGCGGCCATCGTGTTCCAGGCCAAGCTTGATGAGGAGACTGCCTTGGTGGCGGCCGCGCCAATGATCAGGTTGCCGGGGGCGACGAGGTCGGGTTTGAGCACGTTGTCGGGAATGCGTGCGCCCGTCGAATCCAGGCGGCCGCCACGGGTGGGTCCACGTGAGCTGAAGAAGTTGATGACATCGTCAGCACGCGCCGTCGTGCTCTTGAAGTTGGCCGAACCCACGGTGATGACCGACGGGTCGTTGCCCGGCGAGGTGATGGTGCCGTAGTTCTCTTTGCCGGCCAGGTTTTTGCCGAAGTTGCCCGCAGCGGCCACCACCGTGATGCCCTGCGCCACGGCACTGCGCGCGGCGGCGCACAGGGGGTCGTCTTGCCAGCTGTCGGTGGAGTCCATCGCCAGGCTCAGGTTCATGACGCGGATGTTGTATTCCTTGGCGTGGTAGATGACCCACTGGATGCCCTCGAGCGTGTCGCTCAAGGTGCCGATGCCCAGGCTGTTGAGCACCTTCACATCGTAAATGTTGGCGTTGGGTGCAATGCCCGTGAGGTCCGGCGCCACGCTGTAGCTCACCGGCCGGCCAGCCGCCACCGAGGCCACGTGGGTGCCGTGGCCGTAGCCGTCTTGCACCTGAGCCGTGCTGTTGTCGATGGCCGCTTCGTAGCTGGCCAAGGCGGCACTGCCCGGTTGCAGCGAAGTGTTGATGCTGGAGGCGTTGGTCCAGTCGGCCATCGTGGTGGTCAGGAACTGCACGTTCTTGACGACGCGCGTCGCACCCGCTGCATTGTTGAAGCCTTTGTGCGCCTTCATCACGCCCGAGTCGACAATGGCGATACCGATGCCGCTGCCGTCCAGGCCACTGTAGGTGGTCTTGGTCGAGCCCGTGCGCACGCCCGTCGTGGTCGCGCCGGTGATCGTTTCCAGCGTGCTGGCCGTGCGGTGGGTCTCGCGGTTGGGGGCCACGAACTTGACGTCGCTGCGTGCGGCAACCTTGTTCACCCTGTTCGCCGGCAGCGTGGCCGTCAGCATGCGCAAACCGGGAAAGCTGGCGTCGACGGTGCCGCCGGCCCGGTCAATTTCTGCACGCAAGGCGGCCATGGACGGGTCACTGTCACCACTGACAAACACCGCCTGCACCATGCGCCGGCCGTTGTGGTCGCGTGCCCAGCGGGCTTTCGGTGTTGAACTGGCGTCAATCGTGGACTGCAAGTCCCTGGACAGCTTGTGCTCGTGGCGGCTGCCTGGCGCCGCGCGGGCCCCCGTGAGGCCCAAGCCCGACAACAGCAATGCAATCGCAGAGACCGTGGCCAAGGCGGCCTTGTGCAGGCGGCGGCTTTCGATCAGAACGATGAAGCGTGAAACGAAACTCATGCGGATACCCCTGGGTGGCGAGGGACGCGGCCGACAAGCCGGCTGCGTGATGGTTTTGTACTGCTGCTGTTGCTGGCGCCGCGGTTGGCGCTAGGCCACCCCCGCAGGGTTTCCAAGATCGCAGCTGACTGTGTGCCACCCCTGCGCCCTGGGATGGCCAAAGTATGGACCAGAGTTGCAGTTGGTAACCAGTGGGTCGCCGCTGCCGGTGTGAGGTATTGCCGTGGCTTCTTGCACGGCAAGGCGCGGCAAGTGCGGCCCACGACTGATCAGCCGCGCAAGCCGAAGATGGCGCTGCCCACACGCACCACGGTGCTGCCTTCGGCCACGGCGGCCTCGAGGTCAGCGCTCATGCCCATTGACAGGGTGTCCAGCGCCAAGCCCTGGCTGCGCAGGGTGCTGAACAACTCAAACAGCGCACGGTGCGGCTCACGCTGGGCGGCGCTGCCCTGGGCCGGCTCAGGGATGCTCATCAGGCCACGCAGGCGCACACGGTGGGCCGGCAGTGCGGCCACGGCCCGCGCCAGGCCGCTCACTTCAGCAGGCAGCACGCCGCCTTTGCTGCCTTCACCACTGATGTTGACCTGCAAACACAACTGCAAGGGCGGCAGCTCAGTGGGGCGCTGCTCGGCCAGGCGCTGCGCGATTTTCAGACGGTCAACGCTGTGCACCCAATCAAAAGCCTCGGCCACCGCCCGTGTTTTGTTGCTTTGCAACTCGCCAATGAAGTGCCATTCCAACTGCGCCCGCAACTGGGCCAACGCTTCGATCTTGGCCAGCGCCTCTTGCACATAGTTCTCGCCAAAGGCGTGCTGACCAGCGGCCAGGGCCTCACGCACCGCATCAGCGCCAAAGGTCTTGCTGACGGCCAACAGCGTGACGCTATTGGCAGCACGCGCGGCAGGGCGCCCGGCTAACACACAGGCAGCGGCGATGCGCTGCTTCACTTCTTGCAGGTTGCTTGCGATGCTGCCCATAATCCTCACGAGCTTAAGCGCTGGCCAGCCCCAGCCGCACACCACACCCCATGGACATTACCCAGCTGTTGGCCTTTTCGGTCAAGAACAAGGCCTCTGACCTGCACCTGTCGGCAGGGCTGCCGCCCATGATCCGAGTGCACGGAGACGTGCGGCGCATCAACGTCGAAGCGCTGGACCACAAGGCGGTGCACGCCATGGTCTACGACATCATGAACGACTCGCAGCGCAAGCACTATGAAGACACGCTGGAATGCGACTTCAGCTTCGAGATCCAGGGCCTGGCGCGCTTCCGGGTCAATGCCTTCAACCAAAACCGTGGCGCGGGCGCGGTGTTTCGCACCATTCCCAGCAAGATCTTGACGCTGGAGCAACTGGGCACACCCAAGGTGTTTGCCGAACTGTCACTGCGCCCACGCGGCATGGTGCTGGTGACGGGCCCCACGGGTTCGGGCAAGAGCACGACGCTGGCGGCCATGGTCAACCACCTGAATGAAAACGAATACGGCCACGTGCTGACGGTGGAAGACCCGATCGAATTTGTGCACGAAAGCAAAAAGTGTTTGATCAACCAGCGTGAAGTCGGCCCGCACACGCTGAGCTTCAACAACGCGTTGCGCAGCGCGCTGCGCGAAGACCCCGACGCCATTTTGGTGGGCGAACTGCGCGACCTCGAAACCATTCGTTTGGCGCTCACCGCGTCTGAAACCGGCCACATGGTGTTTGGCACCTTGCACACCAGCAGCGCGGCCAAAACCATCGACCGCGTGGTGGACGTGTTCCCGGCGGCGGAAAAAGAAATGGTGCGCTCGATGTTGTCGGAGTCTCTGGTGGCGGTAATTTCACAAACGCTGTGCAAGCTCAAAGACGGCACCGGCCGTGTCGCCGCACACGAAATCATGTTGGGCACCAGTGCCATCAAAAACCTGATCCGCGAAAACAAGATTGCGCAGATGTATTCCAGCATCCAGACCGGCCAGAACCTGGGCATGCAAACGCTGGACCAGAACCTGGCCGACCTGGTGCGGCGCAATATCATTTCACCGGCTGAGGCACGTTCCAAAGCCAAGATTCCAGAGAACTTCCCAGGGTGAGATCAGATGGAACGTGACCAGGCCAGTAAATTTGTCAACGACCTGTTGCGGCTGATGATCAGCCGCAACGGCTCCGACCTCTTCCTCACCGCCGACTTCCCGCCCGCCATCAAGGTCGACGGCAAGATCACCAAGGTCAGCCCCCAGCCGTTGACGGGCCAGCACACACTGGCGCTGACCCGCGCGGTGATGAACGACAAACAGGGCGCGGAATTTGAGCGCACCAAAGAATGCAATTTCGCGATCAGCCCGCAAGGTGTGGGGCGCTTTCGTGTGAATGCGTTTGTGCAGCAGGGGCAAGTGGGTTTGGTGTTCCGCACCATCCCGGCCAATCTGCCCACCATCGACGGCCTGCAACTGCCCGTGGTGTTGAAAGAAGTGGCCATGACCAAACGTGGCCTGGTCATTTTTGTCGGCGCCACGGGGTCGGGCAAAAGCACCTCGCTGGCGGCCATCGTCGACCACCGCAACGAAAATTCTTTCGGCCACATCATCACTATCGAAGACCCGGTGGAGTTTGTGCATCCGCACAAAAACTGCATCGTCACTCAGCGTGAACTGGGCATCGATACGGACAGCTGGGAAGCGGCGCTGAAGAACACGCTGCGGCAAGCGCCAGACGTGATCTTGATGGGCGAAATCCGCGACCGCGAAACGATGGAGCACGCGGTGGCCTTTGCCGAAACCGGCCACCTGTGTTTGGCCACTTTGCACGCCAACAGCGCCAACCAGGCGCTGGACCGCATCATCAACTTCTTTCCCGAAGAACGCCGCCAGCAGTTGCTGATGGACTTGTCGCTGAACTTGCGTGGCCTCGTCAGCCAGCGCCTGATGGCACGCGAAGAGGGGCGCGGGCGCGTGGCGGCGGTGGAGATCTTGCTCAACACACCGCTGATTGCGGACTTGATCTTCAAAGGTGAAGTCACCGAGATCAAAGAGCTGATGAAACGTTCGCGCGAACAAGGCATGCAGACCTTTGACCAAAGCCTGTTTGACTTGTATGAAGCGCACAAAATCACTTACGAAGATGCATTGCGCAACGCGGATTCGGTGAACGACTTGCGGCTGCAGATCAAGCTGAAAAGCGACCGCTCGCGCAACCAGGATTTGACGGCGGGCACTGAGCACTTGCGGGTGCTTTGACCCAGGGTTGATTCCCGGCTTCGCAGCATTGGCGCATTGGCGTATTGGCGTATTGGCGTATTGGCGCATTGGCGCATTGGCGCATTGGCGCAGTGTCAGTTCATGGCAGCATCCTGGCCTATGAACTCACCTCGAACCTACCCCGCCGCCGCCCCACAACGTGTCGCCTTCTTGGGCCTGGGGGTCATGGGCCACCCCATGGCAGGCCACCTGGCCCGCGCTGGGCACCACGTCACGGTCTACAACCGCACAGCCGCCAAGTCTGCTGCCTGGGTGACTGAGCATGCGGCGCACAGCGCCGCGCAGGCGGCCACGCCCCGGTCCGCCGCCGCTGGCGCCCAAGTCGTGTTTGCCTGCGTGGGCAACGACAGCGACTTGCGCGCCGTCACGCTGGGCGAAAGCGGTGCTTTTGCCGGCATGCCTGCAGGGGCCATCTTCGTGGACCACACCACAGCCTCGGTCGAGGTCGCGCGTGAACTGCACGCGGTGGCAAAAAAAAGCGGCCTGCACTTCATCGACGCCCCCGTCTCGGGCGGCCAAGCCGGTGCCGTCAACGGCGCGCTAACGGTAATGTGTGGTGGCGACAGCGAACCCTTCGCCCGCATGCAGCCGGTGGCGCTGAACTTTGCCAAAGCCGTTACGCGAATTGGTGACAGTGGCGCCGGCCAACTGGCCAAGATGGTCAACCAGGTGTGCATTGCCGGCCTGGTGCAAGGCCTGGCCGAGGCGCTGGCCTTTGGCCAACGGGCAGGGCTGGACATGCCGCTGGTGCTGGACGTGATTGGCAAGGGCGCGGCACAAAGCTGGCAGCTGGACAACCGGGGCAAGACGATGCTGGAAGGCCAGTTCAACTTCGGTTTTGCGGTGGACTGGATGCGCAAAGACCTGGGCCTGGTGCTGAATGAGGCGCGGCGCAATGGCGCGCAGTTGCCAGTGACAGCACTGGTGGACCAGTTTTACGCCGAGCTGCAGGCCCAGGGTGGGCAGCGTTGGGACACGTCGAGCTTGATTGCGCGGCTCAAGCGCGCAGCACTTTGAACTGAAACGCGCTGCGGCGCCGCCTTGGGGCGCCCTCAGAGGCTGAGAATTTTTCGGGTTGACTCCCTCTCCCTTTGGGAGAGGGTTGGGGTGAGGGTGTGGACACCGGCACTGAGAGGCTGAGAGTATTTCGAACCTACGGGCGTTCGAACTTTGAATCCCTGGCAGCACCCGCTGACTTCCATTCAGGGCCCATCCATTTAGGTTCCGATTACCCCCCCGTCGTCCTTGCGAATGACCAGCGTGGCGCTGCGTGGGCGGCCACCGGGTTTGAAGTCGGGCCAGTTGGAAAACCGGCTGGGTTGCAGCGGGTCGTTGCGTTCACTGACCGGTTCACCCGGGTGCTGCACGTTGACAAAAAGTGTGCGGCCATCGGGGGTCCAGGTGGCACCGGCCAGTTCGCAGGCCACCGGGCCGGTGAGGAAGCGCCGCACCTCGCCGCTGGCAACGTCGCAGGCCAAAAGCTGGTTGTTGCCCAGGCGTGCCATCTCGCCCTGGTTGAGTGAACTTTGGCCGACGTCGGTGCCGATCCAAAGGCGCCCTTGCGGGTCAAAAGCAATCGTGTCGGGGCTGCTGAAGTTGTCGCCTTTGATGTTGCCTTTGGCGTCAGCGCGGGTGCTTTGTGCGTCACCGGCCAGCAGCAGGTGATTCCAAGCGAAACCCAGGCCATCAAAATCGCCGTCTTCTTTCCAGCGGATGATGTGGCCCATGGTGTTGTTGGCGCGCGGGTTGGCCGCGTCCAGCGCCGGTTTGTCGCCCACACCCCGGTCGCGGTTGTTCGTCAGCGTGCAGTAGACCCAGCCGCTTTGCGGGTCGATGGCCAGCCACTCCGGGCGGTCCATCTTGGTAGCGCCCAGCAAGTCGCTGGCCTGGCGGGTTTTGATCAGCACTTCGCCCAAGTCGTTAAAGCCGTTGGCCGCCGTCAGCGGGCCCTGGCCGTGCACCAGCGCGATCCAGCGGCCGCGGCCGCCGCTGTCGAAGCGGGCGACGTACAGCGTGCCGTGGTCCAACAATTCAGCGTTGGCCTGGGCGGCGGTTTTGCCTTTGCCGGCGGGCTGGATCTTGTCGCGGCTGACAAATTTGTAGATGTACTCAAAAGCCGCGTCTTCGCCCGAGTACACCACCGCGCGCTGGTCGCGTGTGACGGCCACCCACGCACCTTCGTGCGCAGCGCGGCCCAGCGCGGTGCGCTTGATGGGCGTGCTGTTCGGGTCCATCGGGTCGATCTCCACCACCCAGCCAAAGCGGTTGGGTTCGTTCGGATGGCGCACCGTGTCAAAACGCAAGTCGTGTTCAAACCAGCGGTACCAGTTATTTTTGGCGATGCCCCAGCGGCGTTCGTGCGCGGTGGGCCGATCGCTGGGCAAAAAGTAGCCGGCCCAGTTCTCTTCGCCCGACAAAAACGTGCCCCAGGGCGTTTGGCCACAGCCGCAGTTGCTGATCGTGCCCAGCACGCGCTGGCCACTGGGGTCGGCGCTGGTTTTCATCAGCACGTGGCCGGCGGCTGGGCCCTGGATGGCAAACGGCGTTTGCGCCGTGATCCGGCGTGCATAACGCGACGGCTGCACGAGGTTCCAGCGGCCGCCTTGCAACGCCACTTCCACCACCGCCACGCCATGCGCGGCTTGTGCTTTGGCAACTTTGTCGGCCGTCCACGGCTGCATGCCACCGGGGTGCAGCAGGCCGTCGTCGGTGTACTCATGGTTGATCACCAAGAGCCCGCGCCTAGATCCATCAAGCGAATAAAACTGCAGCCCGTCGTGGTGCATGCCCAGCTGCAGCGCTTGTTCTGCCGCACTGTTGCTGGCGTCGGCTTTCCACAGCGGCATTTGCCCCAACACGCCGACCGGTTCACCCCAAGCGGCCAGCGGCGTGGCGGTGTAGCCGGGGGGCACACGCACGCTGTCGGTGGTGGCCGGAGGCACGGACTGGAAGCCCAGGGCCGTGGCGCGGCGCACGCCCGGCACGGCGCAGCCGGTGATCTGTGTGAGCGGTGCCAGCAAACCGAGCAGCGACCACGCGCTGGCACCCTGCAGCACCTGCCGCCGCGCGGGGTCCGACAGGTCGTGGATGCTGGGGTTGGACGAGCGGTTGCTGTCTTCCATAGAGCTGAAATCTTTGGCCACTTTGGGGTCTCGATTGCGGTGGGTGAGCGCGAACACAGATTCAACCAGGCCGGGCCAACAAGCAGCGCAGCCTGGCGTGCAAGGCCCATTGTCCGCCGCGCCCAGCGCAGAATCGGGCCATGCCCAGACCCAACTCCACCCCACTGCAACGCGCCTGTCGAGCCGTCTTGCTTGCCGCCATCCTGTGCGCCGGCAGCGGCTGCGCGATCGTGGATTTCGAGCAGCGGCGCTGGATCTTCCAGCCCACCAGCCAAGCCTGGGCGCCTGGCCTGGCGGCAGCGCAAGGGATGCAGGAGGTATGGATCGACTACCAATCCAAACACCCCGAACACGACGGTCAAGACGTGCGGCTGCACGCGCTGTGGCTGGCGCAGGACAACCCGGCCGCACCGGTGCTGTTGTTCTTGCACGGGTCGCGCTGGGATGTGCAGGCCAGCGCGCCGCGCATGCGCAACATGCACACGCTGGGCTTTGCCGTGTTGGGTGTGGACTACCGTGGCTTTGGCCGCAGCAGCGATGTCTTGCCCTCGGAGACGCTGGCCGCTGAGGACGCCCGCGCGGCGTGGGACTGGCTGGGTCGTGAGCACCCTCATCTACCGCGTTATGTGTTTGGACATTCACTCGGCTCGGCCATTGCCGTGCAACTGGCGCACGATGTGAACGACGAAGCGGGCTTGATCATCGAAGGCGCGTTCACTTCAGTGGCCGACATTTTTCGCAGCTACCGCTGGGGCTGGCTGCCCATCACCGGCTTCATCACCCAGCACTTTGATTCCGCCGCGCGCATCGCGCACATTGGCAGCCCACTGCTGATGGTGCATGGCGGCGACGACAGCATGGTACTGCCGGCGCTGGGCCGCGCGCTGTTTGACAAAGCGCTCGCGCCCAAGCGCTTTGTGCTGGTCCCCGGCGCGGTGCACGAAGACACCAACACCGTGGGCCTGCCGCAGTACCGCCAGGCGTTGGCCGAATTTTTTGGCCTGCGGCCATGAAGCCTTGAAGCCAGCGGCGCACCGACGATGGCGGTCTTCCCACAAGGCCTGAGCCAGGTCGATTTGCGCTGCAACGCTGGCGAACGGCGGCTGCTGCACCAGTTGAAGCGCTGCCTGGAAGACGACTACCTGGTCTGGCACGACGTGCCTATCGGCCCGCGCGCGCGGCAGCCCGACTTTGTCATCCTCTCGCCGCGCTGGGGCGTGCTGCTGCTGGAGGTGAAGGACTGGCGGCGCCACACGCTGGCCAGCGCCACGCGCGACGCGGTGGAGCTGAACACCGCACGCGGCCGTGTCATACAGCCGCACCCACTGCGCCAGGCGCGCGACGTGACGCTGGAACTGGTCGACCTGATGAAGGCCGACCCCGCGCTGGTGCACGCTGACGGGCCGTTTGCCGGACGTCTGATGTTCCCCTACGGCTGGGGCGTGGTGATGGCCAACCTGCGCCAGGCCGAGGTGGCCGATACCGGCTCCGACTTCGCCGAGCTGTTCCCCCCGGCGCGCACGCTGCTGCGCGAAGAACTGGAAGAAGACATCCCCGCCGCCGAATTTCAGCGCCGGCTGTGGGGCATGTTCACCGTGAGCTACCCGCACACCTTGACGCTGCCGCAGCGCGACCGCATCCGCTGGCATTTGTTCCCGGAAATCAGACTACCGAAGCAAGCCACTTTGGGCTTCGACGAAGACCCTTCCGCAGGCAGCGACGCAGCATCGCCGTGGTCTGAACTGATGCAGGTGATGGACCTGCAGCAAGAGCAAATCGCACGCTCGCTGGGCGAAGGCCACCGTGTCATCCACGGTGCGGCGGGATCGGGCAAAACCATGATCCTGATCTACCGCGCGCAGTTTCTGGCCGCTGCTGCGCGGCCAGAACGACCCATCTTGGTGATGTGTTTCAACCGCACGCTGGCCACCCGAATCGAAGCGATGCTGCGCCAGCGCGGCGTGGACGAAAGGGTGCAGGTGCGCACCTTCCACGCCTGGTGCCAGGACATGGCGCGCAGCTACCAGTTGGAGGTGGACCGCAGCCTCAAAGGCACGGATTATTTTGAGGCCTTGGCGCTGGTGTTGGCCCGCGCGGTGCACAGCGGGCGGGTGCCCGGCGGCCAGTACAGCGCATTGTTGATCGACGAAGCGCATGATTTTGAGGACGCTTGGCTGAAGATGGCGGTGCACATGGTGTCCCCAACCAGCCAGAGTCTTTTGGTGCTGTACGACGACGCGCAGAGCATCTACCAGGTGCAGCGCCGCAAGTTCAACTTCGCCAGCGTGGGCATCGAAGCGCGCGGCCGCACCAGCATCCTGCGCCTGAACTACCGCAACACCGCCGAGGTGCTGGCGCTGGCGGTGCAATGTGCCAGCAGCCTGCTGCAGTCTGAAGGGCAG
>JANNEX010000511.1:0-3270 GCA_031379155.1 Rubrivivax sp. | reverse complement strand
TTCACGGTGGCCTACTTCCTGGCCTTTCATGTCAAGAGCTTGATGTGGCAGACGGTGCTCTTCATCGTCTGCACGGTGCCGTTTTGGACCAGCAACGTCATCCGCATGGTGAGCTGGATTCCGCTTCTGGGCCGCAACGGTCTGGTCAACGACACGCTGCTGGCGGCTGGTGTGGTGGACCAGCCGGTGGAGTGGCTGCTGTTCAGTGACTTTTCGGTCACGCTGGCCTTTGTGCACCTGTACACCATGTTCATGATCGTGCCCATCTTCAACAGCATGATGCGCATAGACCGCGCGCTGCTCGAAGCCGCGCGCGACAACGGCGCCAGTGCCTGGCAGACGGTGTGCTTTGTGGTGCTGCCACTGTGCAAGACCGGCATCATCATCGGCAGCATCTTTGTCATTGCCCTGGTCATGGGTGACTTCATCACCGTGGGCGTGATGGGCGGCCAGCAAATTGCCAGCGTGGGCAAGACGATTCAGGTGCAGGCCAATGTCTTGCAGTTCCCGGCGGCCGCGGCCAACGCCGTGGTGCTGCTCAGCGTGGTGCTGATGATGATCTGGGCCTTGATGCGCCTAGTTGACCTGAGAAAAGAGCTGTGAAGCGCGGCTTCAGTTTCTACGCGCTGGCGGCGTTTTTTGCGCTCTTCGTGCTCTTCCTCTACGGCCCCATGCTGGCCATCTTCGTGCTCAGCTTTCAAGGCCCAGAAGGTGGCCTGACTTTCCCGCTGCGCGGTGTTTCGCTGCACTGGTTCAGACAGTTATGGGAAGGCATAGGCACCGTCGACATCGGTGGCGCTTTTCGCCGCAGCCTGATGCTGGGCGCGGTGGTGATGGTGCTCACCGTGGCGCTGTCTTTGTGCGCCGGCCTGGCCTACCGCAAGAAGCTGACCGGCGGCACGGCGTTGTTTTACGTCGTGGTAGCCAGCCTGATCATGCCCAGCATCATCGTCAGCCTGGGCATAGGCCTGATGTTCCGTTTGTTCGACACGGCGCTCAAGGCCTGGCTGGATGCCAATGCGCCCAGCCTGGCGGAGGGCTACACGACGCTCTTGGGCCTGTACACCTCGGGCCTGGGCGCGCAGCTGACCTGGACGCTGCCCTTCGGTTTGCTCATCATGTTTGCCGTCTTCAACCGCTTCAACCCTGCCTATGAAGAAGCGGCGCGCGACCTGGGCGCCACGCCCTGGCAGAGCCTGCGCCATGTGGTGCTGCCACTCATAGGCCCCAGCCTGGTGGGTGTGGGCATGTTTGGCTTCACGCTGAGCTGGGACGAGATCGCGCGCAGCTCACAGGCCATGGGTGACTTCAACACCTTGCCGCTGGAATTGCAGGGTCTGACCACCACCGTCACCACGCCCGTCATCTACGCGCTGGGCACCGTGACCACGGTGGTCTCGGTGGCGGTGATGGCGCTCACGCTGGTCCTGGTGGCGCTGTTCAAGCGCCGGCAAGGGCGTGGACGCCGCTAACCCTGCAGCAGGCCGAGCCACCGCTCGCGAACGTGGCTGCGCAGGCACCAATTGTGGCATCAATTGATGCCACAATTGATGCTCAGCCTCCGAAGACCCACACCATGCGCACCACCATCAGCATCGACGACGCCTTGTTTGCCAAGGCCACCAAGCTGGCCGGCCCCATGGACCGCTCGGCCATGGTCAGCGCGGGCCTGAAGGCCCTTATCGAACGTGAAAGTGCCAAGCGCCTGGCGCGCCTGGGCGGCACACAAACCCAGCTCAAGGCAGCGCCACGAAGGCGTGCGGGGTCGCCGGTTTGATTTTGGTCGACACCTCGGTGTGGGTGGACCACTTGCGCAGCGGGGACGCGCAACTGGCCGCTTTGCTTGAACAGGGTCGGGTCGTCAGTCATCCCTTTGTAGTGGGCGAAATCGCCTGCGGCAGCCTGGCAGACCGGGCGACCGTCATCGAACTGCTGCAGGATCTGCCAGCCGCCACCGTCGCTGAAACGGATGAAGTCCTGGCCTTTGTCGAACGTCAGGCCTTGCATGGCAAGGGCGTCGGCTACGTGGACGTGCACCTGCTGGCTTCGGCGGCCTTGACACCGGGCACCCAGCTTTGGACACGCGACAAGCGCCTGCGCGCGGCGGCCGAAGCATTGGCCTGTGCATTTGCAGACGCGGCCGCGCATTGAGCAGCCCGCTTTAGCCAGCCACGCCGCCTAGAATCGCGTCTCATGCCCAGAAGCCACACCGCTTCGTCGCCAGAGCAGCTGTCGCTGTTTGATGAAGCGCCGCCTTCGCCGCGAGCTCAGCCGCCCAAAACGCCTGCACCGCCAGCCCCGCCTGCACCGTCAGCACCCGCTGCCTTGGTCGCTGCGCCAGTGCCGCCACCCGCTGCCCCCAAGGCTGAACCCGTCGAATTTCGCCACCCGCGCACGCAGCGCGAACTGCTGCTGTCGGGCCACAGTGTGGGCTACGAGCTGCGCCGTTCGCGCCGTCGCAGCATCGGCTTTGTCGTGGCTGCGGAAGGCCTGAGCGTGAGCGCGCCGCGCTGGGTGGGTCTGCCTGAAATTGAATCCGCACTGCGCGAAAAAGCGGCCTGGATCTTGCGCAAGCTGCAAGAGCAACGCGAACGTGCGGCAAGGCTTGACGCTGCGCGGGTGGACTGGCGCGAAGGCGGCACCATCCCTTTCCTGGGCGACACTGTCATCCTGGTGCTGGACCCGCGCACCACCGGCGCCGTGCTGCACACCGCAGACGATGCCCTGCCCGGCGTGCCCAGCCTAACGCTGCACTTGGGCCTGCCACAAAGCGCCGAGCCCGACCAGATACGCGACGCCGTGCAAAGCTGGCTGCAGCGCCAGGCGCGGCGCATCTTTGAAGAGCGTTGTGCCCACTTTGCGCAGCGCTTGAACGTGCGCATGACGCGCCTCACGCTGAGCTCAGCCGCCACGCGCTGGGGCAGCGCCAGCGCCGACGGCTCGATCCGCCTGAACTGGCGCCTGGTGCACTTTGGCTTGCCGGTGATCGACTACGTGGTCACGCACGAGCTGGCGCATTTGCGTGAGATGAACCACGGCCCGGCCTTTTGGGACGTGGTGCGCCAGGCCCTGCCTGACTTTGAGCGCGCACGCGGCGTGCTGCGCACTGAGACGCTGCCCGTGCTGGACTGAACCTAGAAACGGCAGTTGACCGCTTTCCTCCGCAGGCAACACCGCATGAGCATTGAGTTTTTTGGCCACGACAAACTTCACCTGTTGGGTGAAAGCGCTACGCACCCGATTGGGCAGCGCTGCGGGGTGCTGGCGGCG
>JANNEX010000496.1:0-2385 GCA_031379155.1 Rubrivivax sp. | reverse complement strand
GAGCAGCGCGGCGGCGTGCTGCCTAACGACTGAAATGGCTGCATGGATGTAGCAGCTTGCTATGGGGTTCCTCTTCTGCGGCATGGTGCTGCTGCTGCCACGGCCGTGGTGGTAGGGCTCGAAAACCTCGGCCACCTCGGTCTGCATCATCAGCTTCACGTCCATGCTCAGCTTGCCCAGCGTGCCGCCCACGAGGCCCAGGAAGGTGCCGCATTCGGCGATGTTGTCGCGGATGGTGTGCCAGGCAATCACGGGCTGCTTCAGGCCCAGCTCTGCGCACAGGCCAGCCTGCGTTTGCATGGCGCCCGTTTCCAGCGACGCCAGCGTGCCGGCGGCACCGGCAAACTCGCCCACCAGCACGCGCTCTTTCAACTGCGCCAAGCGCTCTTGGTGGCGCTGCACGGCACTCAGGATGCCGGCCATCTTGAAGCCGAAGGTGACAGGAATGGCCTGCTGCAAATTACTGCGGCCTATCACGGGTGTTAGGCGGTGCTCTTTGGCCAGCTTGGCGAGTGCCCAGGCCAGCGTGTGCAAGTCAGCTTCCACCAGCGCCAGCGCTTCGCGGATTTGCAGCACGGTGGCGGTGTCGGTGATGTCTTGCGTGGTCGCACCCCAGTGCACGTATTCACCCAGCTTGTCGCGACAGAGCTGGTTGATCTGCGTCACCACGCCCAGGATGGGGTAGCCGATGCGTTCTGTCTGCTCGCGCAGGCGCGCCATGTCGATCTGCTCCAGCTCGCAGTGGCTGATGATCTCGTCGGCGGCTTCTTGCGGGATCAGGCCCAGTTGCGCTTGCACCTTGGCCAGTGCACGTTCGACGTCGATGTATTTGCGTGTGCGGTTTTCATCGCTCCACACCGCGCGCATGGCGTCGCTGCTGAAAATGCCCTGGAAGATGTTGGAGTCGATAAGCGTGGAGGCCATGGTGTTTTGCGTGTGCTTGGTGTGATGGTGGTTCAGATGGCGCCGGCTTGGCGCAGCGCGGTGATCTCGGCAGCGGCCACGCCCAGCTCAGTCAGCAGCGCGTCGGTGTGCTGGCCCAGCGCGGGCACGGCAGTCAGCTGCGGGTCACCGTCTTCCCAACTTCCCGGCGGCAGCAGCGTGGGCACAGGGCCGGCAGGCGTGGCCACTTGGCGCCAGCGCTGGCGCGCGGCCAGTTGTTCGTGTTGCCACAGGCCGGCCATTTCGCGCAGTTCGGCGTAGGCAATTTGCGCGACTTCCAGGCGCTGCACCACCTGGGCGTAGCTCAGGCTGGCAAAGGTCTGTCTGATCAGGGCACGCAAGTCTTCGCCGTGTGCCGTGCGCTGTGCGTTGCCGGCATAACGTTCGTCTTGGGCGAGTGCGGGTTGCTGCAAAACCTGGGTGCAGAACTGCGACCATTCGCGTTCATTCTGTAAGCCCAGCATGACGGTCTTGCCGTCGCCGCAGGGGAAGGGGCCGTAGGGGTAGATGGTGGCGTGGGCTGCGCCCGCGCGCGGCGGCGGCGGCGCGCCATTGAAGGCGTAGTACAGCGGGTAGCCCATCCACTCGGCCATGGCTTCGAGCATGCTCAGGTCAATGCGCCGGCCCAGGCCGTCGATGTTTCTTTGCAGCAGCGCGGCCAGGATAGAGCTGTAGGCGTACATGCCCGCAGCGATGTCGGCTATCGACAAACCGGCCTTGCTGGGCTCCTCAGGCGTTCCAGTGACGGAGACAAAACCGGCTTCGCTTTGGATCAGCAAGTCGTAGGCCTTCTTGTCGCGGTAGGGCCCGGGCTTGACCGGGTCGTCACCGTAGCCCGAGATGTCGCACACGATGAGGTCGGGGCGTTTGGTTTTGAGGGCGTCCCATGACACGCCCAGCCGCGCTGCCGCGCCGGGCGCCAGGTTTTGCACCACGCAGTCAGCTTTGCCCTCGATGAGCTTGAGCAGCAATGCAGCCGCGCGTGGGTGTTTGACATCCAGCGTCAGGCTTTCTTTGCTGCGGTTGGTCCACACAAAGTGCGAAGACAGTCCGCGCACGCGCTGGTCGTAGCCGCGTGCAAAGTCGCCCACGCCGGGGCGTTCGAACTTGATGACACGCGCGCCCAGGTCGGCCAACTGGCGCGTGGCAAAGGGGGCTGCGATGGCGTGTTCCAGGGTCACGACGGTTAAGCCCTTGAGTGGCTGCATCTCAGTCTTTCAAAGTGGCCAGGGCGTCCATGGTCAGCCAGCCTTCATGGTCTTGCGCCCACAGCTTGACGGTGTTGCCCACGCGGTGGCCGTTCAGCCTGAAGCGGTGCAAGTCGAAGGTGGGCCGCACGGCCTTGAAGCTGAAGCTGGCCACTTGCGCCTGCGGTGCATGGCGGTGCAGCAGGTCCAGCAGCAGCGTGGCGATCAAGGGGCCGTGCACGACGAGGCCCGGATA
>JANNEX010000428.1:0-4930 GCA_031379155.1 Rubrivivax sp. | reverse complement strand
TGCCGCCAGGCTTTTGGCCGCTTCATGCACCACACGCCCGCCGCCGCGCTGGGCAGCGAGCAGCGCTCGAACGCGGGCTTGCGCCGCTGCTGGTGGCATTGCTGCCGCGCCGAGAACATCAACCCGCGCAAAGCCACGCGCCTGCCGCTGCTGTTTGCCATCGACGCCAAACTGGCCATTGCGGGTGGCTTTGTCTACGCGCTGGATTGCGCCAAGGCCAAGGCCGCAGGCGACGGGACGGTGAGTGCTACCTACTCCGCAGGCGACTTTGGCAACGCCAGCGTCAATGGCGGCACCGACGGCTTTGGTGACGGCGGCAGTAGTGACGGGGCGGGGATGGCGGCGACGGTGGCGGCTGCGGCAGCTGAAGCGCCAAGCGCTTGCGCCAGATTAGCCGCCGACCAGGGAGCACAACGATGAACGACAAAGTCGCCGGACAGGCCGCGCCGGGTCTTGAGGCTGCATCGGCTGCATCAGCAGCCGCAGCACTGCCGCGCGGCGCGCTGGGCGCCTGGTGGGCACAGGGCACCCGCAGCGCTTTCTTCCAGCCACCGCGCTGGCAGGGTCTGGTGCTGACACCCGCCGTGCTGGCCCTGTTGTGGCTGCTGCCCATGGCCGTCAGCATGGGCTTTGAGCGATTGGGTATCGACGGCCCTGCCAGCTTTTACTGGCCCACGCTATTGGCCTCGGGTTGGTTGTCCCTGGTCGTTTGGTGGCTGGTGTGCGCCTGGCTCACGCAAGACCAAGCCGCCGACGCCGCTGCGCCGCTTGGCCCCTTGCCCTTGCTGGCCATGGTGTATGCCCAGGCTTTGCTCCTGCAGCTGGTGTTGGGACTCGCCCTGGTGCCCCTGGTGCGCAGCGGTGGCTTCGCCGAAGGTCACGAACTGCTGTCTCTGTCGCGCCTGCTTTGGCTGGCCGGCCTGCTGTGGATCTTCGCGGCACAGGGTGTTTTGCTGTGGCGGGCCAGCGCAGCGCCGCGCGCCAAATGGGTCAAGGCCATGGCCCTTGTCATCGCGCTGTCCTTGCTGCAGCAGTTTTACATGCCACTGCGCCACTGGTACCCAGACCGGCCCGAATTCAGCGCGAGCGAAAAGGCCCCCGCATTTCGGCTAACCCAGGAAGTGATCGAAGCCCAAGACCAGGTTTTGCAACGCGATCTGGCTGCGCTGGCGCCAGCGCACGGTGGGCGCATCAACGTCTTTGCGCTGACCTATGCGCCCGATGCCGAAGAAGACGTTTTCATGCGCGAAAGCGCCTTGGTGGCCGACGTGATGCAGCAGCGTTTTGGCGCCACCGGCCGCACGCTGCAATTGGTGAGCCGGCGCGACCCGGCGCCCAGCATGGCCTGGGCCACACCGCTGAACCTGCAGCGCGCCATCCAGCGCATGGCGGTGTTGATGGACCGCGAGCAAGACGTGCTGTTCATCCACCTCACTTCGCACGGCGCGCGCAACGGCAAGCTGGCTTCTTCACTGTGGCCGCTGGAAGTGGAAGGTTTGACACCGCAGCAACTCAAGGCCTGGCTGGACCAGGCCGGTATCCGCCAGCGCATCATCAGCGTCTCGGCCTGCTATTCGGGCAGCTGGATTGAACCGCTGGCGGCCGAGCACACCCTGGTCATGACCTCGTCTGACGCCGAGCACACCTCGTATGGCTGTGGCCGCCATTCGGAGCTGACCTATTTCGGCCGCGCCCTGTATGGCGAACAGCTGCGCCAGACGCTGTCGTTTGAGCAGGCCCATGCCGCCGCACGCACGGTGATCGACCAGCGCGAAAAAGAGGCCAAAAAAAGTGACGGCTATTCCAATCCGCAAATTGCCATGGGCAGCGGCATTCGCGGCACCTTGGCGCGGCTAACGGCACAACTGGCCGGACGCTGAATTGCCGGGCCATGCCCGCGACGTTTCACCGGCTTTGGCGGACTGGGCAAGAATGCAAAAAAATTCAGGGGGTCAGGCCAATGCTGCTCACGTCACCCACCCGCCCGATGCAACGGCTGTGCACGCTGGTGCTGGGCCTGTGCTTGGTGGCCTGTGGCGGTGGCGGTGGCGGCGTGTTGCCGCTGCCGTTGCCGGTGCCCACGCCAACACCTGCGCCAGTTGACGGTCAGGTCAGCGCGCGTTTCAGCCCCGCCATTGTGCGGGTGTCGCGTGTCAGCGGACAGAGCATGCCGACCTCGAGCGCCGTCAACGTCGCGCTCAACTACACCGGCACGCGCAACCTCTACATCGGCCTCATCCAAGATGGCAATCTGCTTGAGGACTACGGCACCACCGTGTCCGGCCTGAGCTTCGATGTCTATCTCAATTTCCGCGCCGCCGACACCGTGGGCCTGGCGCGCAGTGAGCTTCGTGTGCGGGTGTGCTTCGACGTTGACTGCGCGCGTGAAGTGTCCGGCAGCCCAGTGCGGGTGGCGCTGGAGGTTGAGGTGCTGCCCAACATCGAGCTGCCAGCCAGCATCGATCTGGCGCGCAGCGGTCGCGACCCCGCGCCGACGCGCGAGCTGGCCGTGAGCCTGCCCGCCGGTGCCGGCACGGTGCAGATGGAGGCCAACGGTGACGGCAGCGGCACCGGCATCACGCTGGACTGGACCGGCAGCGCCATCCGCGTGCAGACAACACAAATGCGCGCCGGCCGCTACGAACGTCAGCTGACGCTGCAAAGCAGCAGCGACCCGCGCTACCGCGCCAACACCACGGTGGTCTACACCGTGAACCCGCCGCCAGGCGGCGAGCTGGCACTGCGTGTCGACCCGCCGTCGAGCGGTGCTTTTGTCGAGCAGGGTCAGATTCACGTGCAGCGCCTGCGTGTGCAGCGGCCAAGCTGGACCGACTCTTTCAGTGGACCCATCTTCACTAACACCGGCGGGCTTGTGGGCTGGCGCGACCTGGGCGCTGACGAGTACGAGCTGCGGTTTGACACTGCGCAGTTGGCCGTCGGTGCTGTGGCCGAGGCGACCCTGGGGTTTTTTGCCGGGCCCACGGGCGGCTATGCACAGGCCGATTTCCGCGCTGTGGTGACCGGCGCATTCAGCGTCGGGCCCGGGCTGTCTGTTTCGCTGGACGCCGACAGCAGCGCCGCTGCACTGCGGCTGGCGGCGCCCGTCACGGTCAGCGGCGGCGCTGCCGCACGCTGGACCGCACGCACGCTCGGCAACGGTCTGCGCTTGCTGCGCGCCACGGGTCTGACCGGCATCGATGCGGTCGAACTCGAAGTCGACGCCTCCGCAGCGCTGGCTTCTTCAGGTGGCTACGAAGGATCGATCGAAGTCAGCCTGGACCGCGCGGGCACCCTGCCCATCGTGGCGCCGGTGACCGTCGGCAACGGCCTGCCGCGGCTCAACCTGGCACTGCGCGGGCCCTTGCTAGCGGGCAGCAATGTGCTCTACGTGGACCAGTCCAGGCTGACGGCGGCGCTGGTGCGCAACCGGCTGCTGGTCAGCGGCGCCACGCTGCGTTCGGCCACCTTGCCCGAAGACTCACGCTGGGTCAGTGGCGCGCCAGTGTTGCGCCTGGAATTGGACGGCGCCGTTGCGGGCCAGGACGTGGTGCTGCGTTTGCCAACGCCTTTGCAGGACACTGCGCTGCGCGTGCCAGTGGTGGCCACCCCAAGCCTGCAGGCGGGCTACGCGGCATTGCCATTTGCCGCCTGGCGGTCGCCACAGTGGTCGCTGCGCCACGGCGCCTTGTACATGGCAGCAGCGGGCAAGGTGGCGCGCTGGCAGGCCGGCAGCAGCGGCTGGCAGTTGGCCATGGCCGACTTGCCCGGCAGTGAAGACGCAGCGATGTTCGGCGACGAAAGCCGCCTGTTGGCGGTGGGCGGCGAGCAGGCCTGGCGTCTCGATCCGCTGACGCTGGCCGTTGTCGCCAGCACTTCGATTGCCAGCCCGCCCTTCTGGGTTGGGCAGTCGATCGACCCGCGTGTCCCGGACACCCTGGGCGCTTTGGCGATGGCGGCCGACGGGGCGGTGAATGCCGCCATCCGCTATCCCGCTGACAGCGGCGTGGCGATGCTGGGCATTGCGCAGCGCTTGCATGAACTCACGGGCGCTGTCGGGGGCGCGGGTGATGTGGGTGTGGTCATAGCCGCGCCACCGGCCGCCGGCAAACCCTCGGTGGGGCTGGTGCGCAGCACCGGGGGCGACACCGTGGTGGGCCAGTTGCCCAGCGGTCAGTTGCGTGTGCACCGCGCCGCCGAACGTGTGCCGCAGTTTGCGCAGACCTTGCCAACAGGCGTGTCGGTGCGTGCTGTGTCCGACGACGGCCAGCGCGTGCTGGCCAGCGACGGCGTGCTGTGGCTGCACGGCGTGGCCCTGCCCGGCGCGCTGGCTGCGGCGCTGCCGGCTGGATTCACTGCTGGGGGCTACGGCCTGTCAGGTCATGGGCGCTGGGGCTTCATGTACCTCTACCGCGTGGTCGCTCAAAACGGTGGCGAACGCGCAGGTGAATCGCAGCTGTGGGTGTTTGACTTGACGGCCGTAGAAAGCAGCGGCGTGGCCAGCGCGCCGGTGCTGGCGCGCCTGCCCTTGGCCGATGCCGTGGGTTGCCTCGATGTTCGGGCCGCAAATGAGGCCTGTCTGCACGCCGCCGCCATCGTCACTGCGCCTGGCGAAGCTCAAGTCTTTGTGCTGGGGCCGCGCGCCGTGGCGGCGCTGAACCTGTCGGGCCTGCCTGCCGCCGCCGCCGCACAGCGCGCCCGCGCTGCAGCCGGACCGGGCTGGGTGCCGCTGGGGCTGGTGCCCGGCAGCCGGCGGTGAATCTGGCTTTCTCAAATCGCCAACGGGTCCACATCCACCGCCCAGCGCATCACGCCCTTGTGCTGCGCGCGCAGGCCGTGCAGTGCCGGCAGCCACTGCGCCAGCATGCGTTGCAGCACCGTGCGCGAGGGCGACTCCACCAGCATCTGCATGCGCTCAACATCGGCCACCTTG
>JANNEX010000418.1:0-4556 GCA_031379155.1 Rubrivivax sp. | reverse complement strand
ATGCACGACCACGATGTTGGGGTGCGACAGCGCACCCGCCGCGCGTGCTTCACGCACAAAGCGCGTGCGGCATTCTTCGTCTTCAGACAGCGACGCGTGCAAGAACTTGATGGCCACGTCGCGGCCTATGGTGGGGTCGTGCGCGCGGTAGACGCTGGCCATGCCGCCACGGCCCAGGCGCTGACGGATTTGGTAGCGGCCGACTTGGCGCAGCGCCGAGTCAGGGCCGTCGCCCGCTGACTTGCCGGGCAGTGAGCGGCCGATGCCGGTGGTGTTGGGCGAGCCTGCTGCTGCCGCAGCCAGTGCAGAGCTGTGCGCCAATGGCCCCGCGCTGTTCGCTACCGGCACGGGCTGCGGCGCCGCCAGGTCGGGCCGCACCAGGGTGTCTTGCTCGCCACCCGCAGGCAGGTCTGGCGGCGCAGCGGCGAGGTCTTGCCTGACCAGCGTTTCATCACCGAAACGGGAGTTGAGCACCAGGTCAATGTCGAGGTCGACATCGGCCGCTGTGGCCGCTGTGGCGGACGCCGAAGTAGGCGGCGGCAAAGACGCTTTCACGGCCGGTGTGGCCGGCGCCAGAGGCGCGGCTGGCTCTGCAGGAGCGGCCGGCGCGGAAGGCCTGATGCGCGTGACCTCGTCGGCTTCGCGCACCAGCGCCGGTTGCGGCACCGTCTTCACCGCAGGCGCGCCGAGCGCGTCACCTGGGCCGGGCGCAGGCAAGCTCAGGTCGATGTCGGTGGCTTCGGGTTTGGGCGCTGGCATGGCGGCTACCGGTGGCATTGTGGGCACGTGATGGAACACGCTGGATGATGGTAAGGCTTGGTGCCCGGGTACATCACCTCGATTGGCTAGAGGCCCGACCATGCCCCATGTTTGCGCTGCTTGCCGCCGCCACGCGGCGAACTACAAGGGTCGGGTGGCCGCCACAAATTGGCGTTGCACCGCGCGCGCCACCTCGATGGCATCGAGCGGCGCCTTGGACACCACCACCTCGGCGTAAATGTTGCGGTAGATCCAGTACACCGACTGGGTGGCCGACGCTGCCGGCGATGTTGCGGGCGTCAACGATAGAGTGCCCAAATCCTTGGGCCCACGCGTGTCAGTGATCTGGGCGTGCGTGACGGCGTCGGCACGTTCGATCAGCCGCGCCGCCACACGCTGGCGTTCTTGCGGCGCAAAGGCCGTGATGCGCACGGTGATGCGCGCGTCACCGCGCGCAAAGCGCATGCGCAACATCGTTTCGGTGGCTGACAGTGGCACGGTTTCGCGCTCCAGCGGCCAGCCCAGCAAATTCTCGGGCGCGCTCAGCGTGTCCAGTGACAGCGCCACGTACTCTCCACTGCGTTCGGTGGCCAGTGCGGCATCAAAGCCAATTTGCTGCTTTAGCACGGACACCCGCGCAGACTCATTGGAGCCGCTGGATTCGGCGGGGGGCAATACAAAACTTGTCATGAGAACTCCAGCGGTCAATGCAAAGGCCGTGATGGCTTTGCCACTCACACCAGGCCCGTCACACCCGTGTGCGGGTTGGGCACTTTTTCAAGGTACTTCCAGTACTCCTCATCGGTCCAGTCGCTGATCTTGTATTCGCTGCGTGTGCGCCGTGCATCAATGCTGGCTTCCAGGTACTGGCGGAAGCTTTCGTGCCCCGGGTGCGGGCCGGCACACGCGTCCAGCGTGCCTGCACCCAGGCGCGCAAAAGCGTGGTTGCCAAAACCCGTGCGTTTGGCGTCGTCCACACCGGTCAATTTCTTGGAGCCGTTGGACATGAAGAAGGGGTTGTTGCACAGGCCCACACCGACCAGCGTGGTGGGCTTGATCCAGCCGTAAGGACTGAGGTAGATCCAGTCCAGCTCCACGCCCATGGCGCCGCTCAGCGACTGTATGGCCGCCGCCTGGTCGTAGCAGTTGACGATGTTGCCGGCATCGCCGTCCTTGGCCATGTAGGCCATCAATTCGAAGCTGCCTGTGCCCTTTTGACCGGCGCCAAAGTGTGAGCCGCCGCTGACGGTGTCATAGCTCATGCCATGCGTGGTGTGGCACAGGCGCGTCACGGCGGCCGCCACTTCATTGGCCTTCTTGAGGTTGGCCATGCTGCCTTTCTTGAACATGAAGCGCAGTGCTTCGGCCCACACGCCGTCTTTGTAGTAGGACGCGTGCTTCTTGAGCACGACAAACATTTCCAGGCGCGTGGTGTGTTTGACCGAGCACAGCGAAACCGTGGTCGATAGCGTCCAGTTCACATCGGCCTCGAAGTGGGCCACGGTGTCGGGCATGCCTTTGGCCACCAGTTCAACCTCATGCGTGCCGGTGCTCGTGGGGCACGAGGCCTCGAACAGGACACCGCCCAACTGGCCGCTGAGCGTGCCCTGGCCGGGCTGCTGCTCGCTGCGCGTGACGTTGATCTTGAGCTTGAGCTTGGCCTTGCTGGCGGTGCTGGCCAGGTCGTAGGCGGCGGGCTTCTTGGAGCCCGACTTCCAGCGCTGCTTTTTGGCCGGCTCATCGTCTTCGGCCGCAGCCTCGCCGCTCTTCCAGTGCGGGGCCACCACCTTGGCTTTGGCGCGGCAGACATCCAGCCCTTCGAGCCAATGGACCTCAAGCACTTCGGCTTCCAGTTCGGCGGATTTGAGCGTGGAACCCGCACCCGTGCTGGGCACCGTTGGCGGCTGCAAGACGCCCGCCATGTCCACCGTGTTTTCGTGGTTCTGGAACTTCTTGTCCATGAAGCGGCAGGCGTTCTTGCCGTCCATCTTGACGTCAAAAGAGTAGAGCAGCCAGGTGCTCTCTTTCATGAAGGTCGACGACTTCACACCGCCAGCCACACCCGGGTTGTCGCCGTTGGACAGCGAGAACTCGCTGCCCTTGTTGGCGATCATCATGCCGCCGTCGGCCTTGACGGTGGTCGTGCCCTTGGCCAGCGTGGCTGACTGTGAAATGTTGGGGTAGGGGATGGGAATGGGCCCGGCCGGTGACGGTGTTTTGCACACGTCGGGGATGGTCGCCATGGAGATGCCGTTGCTGCCCTTGTGGACCAACGAATTGACCACGCCATTGACCTTGACGGTGACCGGCATGTCTAGGCTCCCTGCCTGGCCGTTGACGTTGATGCCAGCAACACGGCCGCGCGCTCACCCATCTCACCACTGCCCCAGGCCAGCGCCAGCGGCCCCTTGGCATAACCTTTGTGTGAAGCGGTGCAGGCCAGCATCAGGTGCAGCAAGCCGCCCGCAGCCGAGACATCGCCCCAGCAGTCAGCCGGCGCGGTGAAGTCCGACGCCGATGCAAAGTGCTGTTTGGTGCGCAGGGCGGTGAAGCCAAACTCATCGGCGCGGTAGGGCTCGCCGTTCATGTCGCAGTAAACGTCGCTGACCTGGGTGCCTGCGGGCAGCGCGGCCAGCGCGGCGCGCAAGGCTTCGGTCAACCCTTCACCGATGCACACCGTCTCAGTCTTGATGCGCTTGGCTTCAAGGGCTTGGCCCACGCCCAGCACGCTGGCCAGCGGCGTGGCGCCCAGTTCAGCCACCACACCTTCGCGCAGCAGCAGCAGCGCTGCGCCGGCCTCGCCGGGGATGAAACCCCAGGCGTTGTTGAGTGGCCCGGCGCCGTGCAACTGGTCTTGGGATTCGAGCCATTCCAGCGTTTCGGGCTCAAGCCAGCTGTCCACGCCAGCCACCAGGCAGGCGTCGAGCGTGCCTTGACTCAAGCGAGTGAAAGCTGCCCGCAAACCCATCAAGCCGGCCGCGTGGCCTGCCGCAAAGCTGGCCACGCCGCCAAAGCGCCCGGCAAACTTGTGTTGCACCGACGCCATCAGCTTGGCACCTAACGCAGCATCCAGCCCAGGTCTGGCGCAAGGCAAGCCCAGGGCGAAGGCAAAGCGTTCGGCAGGAATGTGGCCTCTGATCGAGGACAGGGCTTCTTCCATCGCTGGTAGCAGCAGCGCTTGCAGGCGATCAACGCCCTGCAAATTGATGTCCAGCCAGGGCGCGATGGCGGCCCGCATGGGCTCACCGGCGGTGTCGATCATGAAGGGGTGCTGCGCAAAGCCGCTGATGCCGGCACGCACGGCAGCGGCACTGGCCGGCGCGCTGCGGCCTACGGCGGTGGTGGCGCCAAGGCCGGTGATGAAGACTTGTTCAGCCATCGCGTTGACAGCTCACATCAGGCCAAGACAAGCTCAGCTTCGTCAGCCGGCGCCTGGCCCAGGCTGCGGTCTGACTTGTGCGTGATGACGGTGCGCTCAAGCTTGTGCACCTTGAAGTGACAGGGCAGCGCGCTGTGCCAGACCAGGCTGACACGCGGCAACGCGGCCACGTCGGGCTCGAGGATGACGGTGTGCAAATGGCGGTTGGCGTGCAGCTCCTGGCTGCCGTCAAAGAAGCGCGTCTCGAAACCCAGGTCAAGCTTGGGCAGGGTGAAGGTGATGCGGCCGCTGGGGTGCAGGTGGTGCAGGACCACGGCCTCGCCGCCGCGCAGGAATTCGGGCGCTTGCTGGTCAGCCGGCGCGCACTGGTAGCAGCGTTCGTCCATGTCGGCGGCCAGCAGCGGCGCACGCGTTTGCT
>JANNEX010000366.1:0-16503 GCA_031379155.1 Rubrivivax sp. | reverse complement strand
TTCAACACCTACACGCGCGCTGGCTTGCCGCCCACGCCCATCGCGCTGCCGGGCATGGCTTCCCTGCGCGCCGCCGTGCGCCCGCAAGCCACCAAGGCGCTGTACTTCGTGGCGCGCGGTGACGGCGGCAGCGTCTTCAGCAACAACCTGGCCGACCATAATCGCGCGGTGAACAAATACCAGCGGGGCGGACCGTGATTGGCGCGCAAAGACAGGGCCGCTTCATCACCCTGGAGGGCATAGACGGTGCAGGCAAAAGCACCCACCTGGATGCGTTGGCGCAATGGTTGCAAGCGCGTGGCCATGAGGTCGTGCAAACGCGCGAACCCGGTGGCACGCCACTGGCCGAACAAGTGCGCGAGCTGGTGCTGCACCAACCCATGGACACGCTGACTGAGGCCTTGCTGGTCTTTGCCGCGCGCCGCGACCATTTGCAACAGCGCATCTTGCCCGCCTTGCAGCGCGGCGCCATGGTCTTGTGCGACCGCTTCACCGACGCCAGCTTTGCCTACCAAGGCGGTGGCCGTGGCTTCGACCTGGCCACGCTGACGCAGTTGGAAAGCTGGGTACAGCAAGGCCTACAGCCCGACTTGACCTTGTGGTTTGACCTGCCCGCAGCCACCGC
The DNA here is from genome assembly GCA_031379155.1 of Rubrivivax sp. Lineage (GTDB taxonomy): Bacteria > Pseudomonadota > Gammaproteobacteria > Burkholderiales > Burkholderiaceae_C > Rubrivivax. The sequence goes on along the minus strand of JANNEX010000366.1, from coordinate 15,878 downwards.
CGCCGCACGCCGCGCCGCCGTGCGCGCACCCGACCGTTTTGAGACCCAGGACGAGGCCTTCTTTCAGCGCGCCACTGCCGCCTACGCACAGCGCCAACGTGAGATGCCGCAGCGCTTTGTGCGCATAGACGCGCAGGCCGAACGTGCCCAGGTCTGGCATCAAGTGCAAGCCGCCATGGAAAGCCGCGCGTGGTGCTAGCCCTGGTCGCCGACGAGCGTGGCACCTTACCCCTGCCATGGCTGGCGCCAAGCCTGAGCCGCGCGCTGCAAAGCCAGCGCGGCCACGCCCTGCTGGTGCATGGCAGCGACGGCGTGGGCATGCTGCCCTTTGCGCTGACCCTGGCCCAAGCCTGGCTGTGCGAGGCGCCCGAAGCTATGCGAATTGCAGGCCCTTGCGGCCATTGTGGCAGTTGCAGGTTGATCCGGTCGCACCTGCACCCCGACCTGCAAGTACTGATGCCCGAAGTGCTGCGCCGCCAGCACGACTGGCTGCGCGTCGACGACAAGCCCGAGGGCGACGACAAGAAAAAGCCGAGCAAGCAGGTGCGCATCCCCGAGGTGCGCAGCGTCATCGACTGGGTTTACAAAACGGCGGCACGCGGCCAGGGCAAAGTGGTGGTGTTGCACCCGGCTGAAGCGCTAAACCAGGCATCGGCCAACGCCTTGCTCAAGACGCTGGAAGAGCCGCCGCCTGGCACACGCATGGTGTTGACGTGCAGCGACCCCGCGCTGCTGCTGGCCACTGTGCGCAGCCGCTGCCACCAGATCATGCTGCCCACGCCCACGCCAGCCATGGCCAGCGCCTGGCTGGCCGAACAGGGCGTGGCCAACGCCAATGTCTTGCTGGCAGCTTGCAGCGGCCGCCCGCTGGACGCACTGGCCTTGGCGCAGGGCGGTGTGCAGGCGCTGGACTGGAGCGCCTTGCCCCGGGCCGTGGCCCGCGGGCAAGCGGGCGCGCTGCAAGGCTGGCCGCTGCCCCGCGTGCTGGACGCCTTGCACAAGCTGTGTCACGACGCCATGGCCGTGGCGTCGGGCGCGCAGCCGCGCTACTTCCCGGCCGACAGCGTGGCGCCAGGCGCGTCGATGAACGCGCTGGCCAACTGGTCGCGTGAGTTGCAGCGCATCAGCCGCCACGATGAACACCCCTGGAATGAAGGGCTCATGCTTGATGCACTCCTGGCCACTGCATCACGCGCGCTGCGCCGTCCAGCGCGGCAGCGGCCGGCGCAGGGCCGTGGGTTGGCTACACTGCCGCCATGAACGAACGTGCTCCCACACGCTCCGGCGGCTTGGGCGCCCCGGTGCTACCAGGCCAGGCGGCAAGCGCAAGGCCCAGCGTCATTCAATTGGTGTTTCGAGAAAAGGGCGCGCTCTACGCGGCCTACATGCCGGTGCTGACTGACGGCGGCCTCTTTGTGCCCACCACGCGTGAGTACAAACTGGGCGAAGACATCTACCTGCTGCTGTCGCTGCCTGACGACCCGCAGCGCTTTCCGGTGGCCGGCAAGGTGGCCTGGATCACGCCGGCTAACGCTTCAGGTGGGCGTACCCAGGGCGTCGGCGTGCGCTTCCCCAACGACGACAAGTCGCGCCAGCTCAAGATCAAGATCGAAGAGATCCTGGGCACCAGCATCTCGTCGGCCAAACCGACGCAAACGCTCTGAGCGTGCGCCGCACGCCGCGCGCAGCCAACTGCGCGCGGGCCCCAGTTTTGACCCCCTGCCATGTACGTTGATTCCCACTGTCACCTGAGCTTTGACGGCCTGCGTGAACGCATGCCCGAATTGCGCTTGGCCATGGCCAACGCGCAAGTCGACCGTGCCTTGTGCATCTGCACCACGCTGGAAGAATTTCCCACCGTTCACGCCCTGGCGCTGGCGCACGACAACTTCTGGTGCAGCGTGGGCGTGCACCCCGACAACGAAGACGTGCAAGAGCCTGATGTGGCCGGCTTGCTGCAACGCGCGGCCCTGCCGCGGGTGGTGGCCATAGGCGAAACCGGCTTGGACTACTACCGCCTGAACGGTCGCACCGTGGCCGACATGGCCTGGCAGCGCGAACGTTTTGCGGTCCACATCCAGGCTTCGCTGGCCTGTGGTTTGCCGCTGGTGGTGCACACGCGCAGCGCCAGTGAAGACACCTTGGCGGTGTTGCGCAGTGAAGGGCAGGGGCGTGCGCAGGGCGTCTTTCATTGCTTCACTGAAACGCGAGAAGTGGCGGCCGCCGCGCTTGACCTGGGCTTCTTCATTTCCTTCTCGGGCATCCTGACTTTTCGCAATGCAATCGAGTTGCAAGAGGTGGCGCGCATGGTGCCGCTCGAACGCTGTTTAATCGAAACCGACAGCCCCTACCTGGCACCCATGCCCCATCGCGGCAAGACCAACCAGCCGGCCTGGGTGGTGCACGTGGCGGCCAAGCTGGCTGAGCTCAAGGGCCTGACCCAGGCCGAAGTGGCGCAGGCCACCACGGCCAATTTCGAGCGGCTTTTTGGGCGTACGTTGGCCCCCAATCAGGCGCTGCAATCAACATGAGAAGTCACTTCAGATATCTGATCTATCTATATGCTTTGGCGTGTTTTTCTTGTGCCACAGCTTCGCCAGAAGTTGACTTCTTCAGGGCTGTGAATGTGGACGATGATCGCACCGTCAAGGCGCTGCTCGCCCAGGGTTTCGACCCCAACACCGCTGGCCCCGCAGGGCTGGTGGGCCTGCACCTGGCCATGCGTGAGGGCTCGGCAAAGGTGGCCGCAGCGCTGCTCAGCCACCCGGCCATTCAGATTGACGCCACCACGCCCGCCAATGAGACGCCTTTGATGATGGCTGCGCTGCGCGGCAATCTGGAATGGACACGGCGCTTGCTGGAACGCGGCGCCGCCTTGAACCGCGCCGGCTGGACGCCTTTGCACTATGCCGCCACGGGGCCCGAATTGAAGGTGGTGCAACTGCTGCTGGACCGTGGCGCTGACATCGAGGCCGGGTCGCCCAATCGCAGCACGCCCTTGATGATGGCGGCGCGCTACGGGCCCTCGGAAGTGGTTGAACTGCTGCTGGCACGCGGCGCCAGCGCGAAGGCACTCAATGACCGCGGCTTGTCGGCGGCCGACATGGCGCGCGGCGTGGGCCGTGAATCTTTGGCGTTGCAGTTGGACAAGGCTCAGGGCCAACCCTGACGCTTCGTGTCGGAAGTCCGCTGACAGAGTCTTTGGCTCTGCGCCCACTTCGCAAGCGCAAAGTCGGCGCGTAGAGTGCCGATATGGCTGGAAACCCCCAGCCCTTGGAGTGCCCGCCATGACCCAGTCAGCCGTCGTTCGCAACCCCTTCATGCTGATGCTCAACCCTGAGATCGTGCTGGCCGCGATAGAAAAGTCCGAGCACCTGGGTCAGCTCAACCGGCATCTTTGTCGGCCACTAGACCGACCCACGCCGGTACCGGGCGCAGTGGCCGGTTCGGTGGAGGCTGATGACGACGATGACGAAGTGCCAGCCGAGCAGTAGCCCAACTGGGGGCGTGCTTGTGTGGTCAGCAGGCGCCTCAGGGGTGCCTTTTGTCCTCTTCATAATAGAGCACAATGTATATTATGTAAACTCATCAAGACTTGAGCATGCCCTCTATGACGCGCATCATGCGGCACGCCCCAGCGCCTGCTCGTCGTCAATCTCGGCGCCGTGTCGGCGGCGGCGGCGTCCGAGATGGTCGCGGACTACCGACGCTAGGTCTTGCGCAAGGATTTTGGCGACCGCAACGAGGTCGATGGCTGGCGGCTGGTGGTGCTCAACCGCATGCTGGATGCCGCGCAAATGCTGCCCGGAATCAGCAAGGCTTATGCGGCCGCACGCTGACAGAATTCCCACGGGGTGGCGACTACCGCGCCGCGCGCCCTTCGCCCTAAGCATCTGCCGCAATACGCCGGCAACATCCAAGGGCTAGCATCCTGCCCACATGCTGACCGACAACGAAACCCTGGCTGTGGCGCTGGCGCGCAACGTGCGCGACGCACTGGCCGAAGACATTGGCAAAGGCGACTGGACCGCGCTGCTGGTGCCCGCCCAGCACCAAGTCAGCGCCCGCGTGGTGACCAAAGAATCTGCGCTGCTGTGCGGCCAAGCCTGGTTCACCGCCTGTGTAGCCAGCCTGGACCCTCAAGCCACGTTACTTTGGCGCTTTGAAGAAGGCGCGCAAATCAGGGCTGGCGATGAGGTCTGCCATTTGCAAGGCAATGCCCGCGCCCTGCTCAGCGCAGAACGCCCGGCGCTGAATTTCTTGCAGACGCTCTGCGCAGTCGCCACGCAGACGCGGCGCTATGTGGACGCGATTGCCGGTGCGTCGCCCAACCCCCGCGGCTGCGCCGTACTGGACACGCGCAAAACCCTGCCAGGCTTGCGCCAAGCGCAAAAATACGCCGTGCGCGTGGGCGGCGGACGCAACCAACGCCTGGCCTTGTGGGACGGCATCCTGATCAAAGAGAACCACATCGCCGCTGCAGGCAGCATTACGGCTGCTGTCCAAGCCGCGCTGGCCTTGAACGCCGGTGTCTCGGTGCAGGTTGAAGTCGAAAACCTCGACGAGCTTGACCAGGCCTTGAAAGCAGGCGCGCAACAGGTCTTGCTCGATGACTTTTCGCTTTCCGACATGTTGCTGGCCGTGCAACACAACGCGGGCCTGGCTGAGCTGGAAGTCTCCGGCGGCGTCGATCTGCACAGCATCCGCGACATTGCCACCACCGGGGTCGACCGCATCTCGGTGGGCAAGCTGACCAAGGACGTGTCCGCCGTCGACTTGTCGATGCGCATAGACGCCTGACCCCAAAGCGCCGCCCACCACAACCCTGACGGCCCGGCAGCCGCCAAAACACCGGTGGCCAGACCACCCTTGCGCCATGAAGCTGTTCACCCCTTGCCGCCCTGCATGCCACGGGTCCGCCCCTGCCCTGCTGGCGGCCCTGGCCTGCGCCCTGGCCGCCTGCACCGCGCAACCTGATGGCAGCACGGCGCCCGCCTCTGGCGCTGCCAGTGCCAGCACCAATGCGGCAGCGGCAACGGCTCAGCCGGCATCGGCCGCCTCCGCGCCACCTGTGGGTGTGACCACTGTGCGGGCGCGCCAGATGGACCTGCCAGTGCAGGTGACTGCCACGGGGGCGGTGACCCCTGTGTCCAGCGTGGATGTGCGAGCGCAAACCACCAGCATGGTGACCAAAGTGCACATCCGTGAAGGCCAGTTTGTGCGTGCAGGCGAGCCCTTGTTCACCTTGGACTCGCGCACCGACGAAGCCAACGTGGCTCGCGCGCGCGCGCAACTGGCCAAAGACGAAGCCGGCCTGGCCGACGCACAACGCCAGCTGGCGCGCAGCAAGGAACTGATGGCACAAAACTTCGTCTCTCAAGGCGCGCTGGACGCCAACCAGTCGCAGGTGGAATCGCAAACCGCCCTGCTCGCGGCCGACCGCGCCGCACTGGACGCCGCACGCGTGGCTTTGTCCAACACGCGCATCAGCGCGCCCGGTGCGGGCCGTGCCGGCACCGTGTCGGTGTTCGCGGGCAGTTCGGTGCAGGCCAACCAGACAACGCTGGTCACCATCACCCAGCTCGACCCCATCAGCGTGGCTTTCAGCTTGCCGCAGCGCCACTTGGCCGACGCGCTGGCTGCCTTGCAAGGCAGCGGTGCCACGGTCACCGCCACCTTGCCTGAAGGCGGCACCACGCTGAGTGGCCAGCTGAAGTTTGTCGACAGCGCGGTCGACCCAGCTTCGGGCACGGTGAAGGTCAAAGCCCAGTTCGAGAACAAGGCGGCCAAGCTGTGGCCGGGTGCGTTTGTCAACGTGTCGCTGACCGTGCGCACGCTCAAAGACGCCGTGTTGGTGCCGCAGGCCAGCATCATCCAAAGCCAACGCGGCACGCTGGTGTACGCGGTGCAAGACGGCAAGGCCGTGGCCAAGCCCGTGAAAGTGGTCTACGCGCAAGGCGAAGAAGCCGCCGTCACGGGCTTGCGCGGCGGCGAGAAGATCGTGCTGGATGGCCGCCAGAACCTGCGCCCTGGCTCGACCGTGGTCGAGCGCGTGCGTGAAGGCGTTGGCAAGGGCGGTGCGGCGTCAGGAGCAACGGCAGGGGTCGCATCAGGTGCGTCGTCAGGTGCTGCGTCGACCGCATCCGCACCCCGCAGCGCAGGCGGCGGGGCCAAAGACGGGCCGGCGCCATGAACCTGTCTGAACTGTTCATCCGCCGCCCGGTGATGACGGTGCTGCTCAATGCCGCCATCGTGCTGGCCGGTGTCATTGGCTACCGCAGCATCCCGGTGGCGGCGCTGCCCAGCTACGACACGCCGGTCATCAACGTCTCAGCCTCGCTGCCCGGCGCCAGCCCTGACACCATGGCCAGCTCAGTCGCCTTGCCGCTGGAAAAGCAATTTCAGACCATCCCTGGGCTCAAGGCGGTCAGCTCATCCAGTACGTTAGGCAACACATCCCTGACGCTGGAATTTGAAGAAGGCCGCAGCATTGACGCCGCCGCCGTGGACGTGCAGGCCGCCCTCTTGCGTGCCCAGCGCGCCCTGCCGCAAGACATGACTTCACCGCCGGCCTACCGCAAGGTCAACCCGGCTGACGCGCCCGTGCTGCTCATCGCCCTGACCTCGCCTTCGCTGGCCCCGTCTGAGCTGCAAGCCTATGCCGAAAATCTTATCAATCCCACCTTGTCGACGATTGACGGCGTGGCCCAGGTCAACATCTTTGGCCCCAAGCGTTTTGCGGTGCGCGTGCGTGTCAACCCCGAAGCACTGTCGTCGCGCAACATCGGCCTGGACGAGTTGAGTGCAGCCCTGCGCGCCGCCAACGTCAACACACCCGTGGGCACGCTGGAAGGGCCGCGCCAGACGCTGACCCTGCAAGCCAACAAGCAACTGCGCAATGCGGCCGAGTTTGCCGAGCTCATCGTCGCCAACCGGGGTGGCGCGCCGGTGCGGCTCAAAGACGTGGCCACCGTGCTGGACAGCGTGGAACAGATCAGAAGCTGGGCCACGCTGAACGGTGAAAACTCCATCACCCTGGCGGTGTTGCGCCAGCCCGGCGCCAACACCGTGAAAGTGGTGGACGCGGTGCGTGCGGCGCTGCCTGAACTGCGCAGCCAGATGCCGCAGTCCATCAACCTCACGCCCGTGAATGACCGCAGCGTCTCGGTGCGCGACGCGCTGCACGATGTGACGCTGACCTTGATGGGCACCATCGCGCTGGTGGTGTTGGTGATCTTCCTGTTCCTGCGCCGCTTTGTCGCCACCGTCATTCCCACGCTGTCTTTGCCGGTGTCGCTGGTGGGCGCGGTGGCGCTGCTGTGGGGGCTGAACTACAGCCTGGACAACATCTCGCTGCTGGGCCTGACGCTGGCCGTGGGCTTGGTGGTGGACGACGCCATCGTCATGCTGGAAAACATCATGCGCCAGGTTGAAGATGGCATGCCGCCGTTTCAGGCTGCGCTCAAAGGTTCGCGTGAGGTGGGCTTCACCATCATCAGCATCAGCACATCCTTGATCGCGGTCTTCATCCCGATCTTTTTCATGCCCGGTGTCATTGGCTTGCTGTTCCATGAATTTGCCGTGGTGGTGGGCCTGGCCATCGTGGTTTCGGCTTTTGTGTCGCTGACGCTGGTGCCCATGCTGGCCAGCCGCTTCCTCAGCGACGAAGCGCACAAAAAGCCACCCGGTAGGGTGGTGCGTTCTTTCGAACGTGGCTTCGATGTTATGTTAGCGTCCTATACACGAACGCTGGACTTTGCCTTGAGGCACCGCAGCTGGGTGCTGCTGCTGGCCCTGCTGACCCTGGTGGCCACGGTGTGGCTGTTCATCGTCATCCCCAAGGGCTTCTTTCCGCAGGAAGACATTGGCCAGATCAGCGTCAGCACCGAAGCCGCCGAAGACACGTCATTCTCGGAAATGGTGCGCTTGCAGGAGCGTGCCGCCGCCATCTTCCGCGCCGACCCTAACGTCGCCGCGGTGAGCTCTTTCAACGGCGGCAGCGGCGCACAAAACACCGGCCGCATGTTTGTCACGCTCAAGCCCCGAACTGAGCGTGCGCCCATGAAAGAAGTGACCGAGACGCTGCGCCGCAAGCTGCGTGAAGTGGCGGGCATCAACGTCTTCATGCGCCCCATCCAGAACCTGCAATTGGGCGGCCGCCAGAGCAAGGCGCAGTACCAGTACATCTTGCAAAGCGTGCGCGCCGACGAACTCAGCGACTGGGCCAACAAGCTGCAAGACAAGCTGCGTGCCGACGCCATGTTTCGCGACGTCACCAGCGACGCGCAACTGCGCGCCCTGCAAGCGCAGTTGAAGGTAGACCGCGACCGCGCCAACACCCTGGGCGTGTCCATCGAAGCCGTGCGCTCTGCCCTGTTCAGCGCCTTTGGCGAACGCCAGGTGTCCACCATCTACCTGCCCACCGACAGCTACCAGGTGATCATGGAAGTGGCCCCCGACGCCAAGCAAGACGAGAGTGCCTTTGGCGGCATCTATGTACGCTCCAGCACTGGCGCACTGGTGCCGCTGGCCGCCTTTGCCACCGTGGAGCGCGGCGCGGGGCCCACGTCCATCAATCATGCAGGCCAGTTGCAAGCCGTGACCGTCTCGTTCAACCTGGCACCCGGTACCGCGTTAGGCGACGCCACGGCGCATATCGACCAGGCGCGCGAAGCCATACGCATGCCGTCGTCCATCATCAGCAGCTACGGTGGTGACGCGGCGGTGTTCAAGAGCGCACAAGGCAGCCAGGCCATCTTGATCATCTCGGCGCTGCTCGCCGTCTACGTGCTGCTGGGCGTGCTGTACGAGAGCTACATCCACCCGCTGACGATCCTGGCCGGGCTGCCCTCAGCCGCCGTGGGCGCGCTGGCCACGCTGATGCTGTTTGGCCAAGACCTGACGCTGATTGCCACCATCGGCATCTTGCTGCTCATAGGCATCGTGAAGAAAAACGCCATCATGATGATCGACTTTGCGCTGGACGCGCAGCGCCACCGCGGCATGAGCCCACCGCAGGCCATTCGTGAAGCTTGTGTGCTGCGCTTTCGGCCCATCATGATGACCACGCTGGCGGCCATGATGGGCGCCTTGCCCATCGCGCTGGGCTTGGGCGCGGGGGCCGAGTTGCGCCAGCCGCTGGGCTTGGCCGTTGTGGGTGGGCTGGTGTTTTCGCAAGCGGTGACGCTATACATCACGCCGGTCATCTACCTGGCGCTGGACCGCTTCAGCGGGCGCGGGCCGGTGCTAACTGCCGAAGTGGCTGAAGCCGGCAATGAGACCTCAAACGCCTGAGCTGTTGTCGGCTTCGTAAACCGCACTGGCGGCGCGCAAGCGCTCGCGCAATTTGTTCACCAGCGCAGCAGGTGACACCACACGCACCTGCTCCCCCTGGCGCAGCAGGTCCATCACCAGTTCGGTGTCGTCTACGTAGGGCAGCTTCAACTGCCAACTGCCATCGGGCATCCAGGCGCCCTGCTGTTGTGGGTGCCACTCTTCGCGGCTGGCCCATTGCGCGGCTTGCGCGTTGAACAGCAGCACGGCCCAGCGCTGTTCACCGCCGGCGTAGATGCCGTAGCCCGCGTCCATCTCGGCTTGCACGCGCTTCATGGCCACGTCTTTGGCGCGTGTGTCCAGCACCTCGGCAGCCTCGATGGCGTCCAGCGCAAAACGGCGCAGCGCATCCACGCGGTGGCACCAGGCGTCCAGGTACCAGGTGTTGCGGTAGTGCACCATGCGCTGCGGTGACACGTCGCGCTCGCCCACCTCGCCGCGCCCTCGTGTCAGGTAGCGCAGGTGCAAGCGTTTGCGTTGCAAGAGGGCTGCGCTCACGCGCTCAAAAAAGCGGCTGGGCACGGGCCGACGCAACGCCGTGACGACCTTGATGCGTTTGATGACCAGCTGGGCTGCATCAGCACCTTCACCACTGCCCAGCAGGTGCTGTATGCGGTCGAGCAGCGGCTGCAAATGGCGGCTGAGCAAGCCGTCGCTGTCCAAGCCGGCCAGCAGTTGTTGTGCGGTGAGCAGCGAATACAACTCCGACTCGTTGAACCACAGCCCCGGCAGTTCATGTTTGGCGCCGGCGCGGCTGTCGTGGCCAAAGCGGTAGCCGTTGGCCAGGCGGTCGTACTCGATGGGCGCGCCCATGCGGCTGCGCAGGTATTCCAGGTCACGCTTGAGCGTGGCGCGTGAGACTTCCAGTTCGTCCATCAAGGCCTGAAAACTCACCAGCCCGCGCGAACGGATCAGCGCCTCTATCTGGTACAGCCGCGCAGTGTTGTTGGGCATGGCCGGTGCTGCAAAGGACTAGGACAAGCCGACGATCTGCCCCAGCTCATTGAGGTCGATGCGCTCGGCCGACGGCACCTTGGGCAGTCCCGGCATGGTCATGATGTCGCCGCACACCATGACCACAAATTCAGCGCCCGCGGCCAGCCGCACTTCGCGCACTTCCAACGTGTGACCCGTGGGCGCACCGCGCAGCGTGGCGTCAGTCGAAAAGCTGTATTGCGTCTTGGCAATGCACACCGGAAAGTGGCCATAACCGCCGTCTTGCAAACGCTGGATTTGCGCGCGCACCGCAGCACTGGCCTGCACGCCCGCCGCGCCATAGGTGCGCGTGGCGACAAGCAGCAGCTTGTCCCACAGCGTGTCGGCGTCTTCATAGGCAAAGCGTAGCGTGCTGGGTGTGTCGCACAGGCGCACCACCTCGTGCGCCAACTCGGTGGCACCTTTGCCACCCAGGGCCCAGTGGCGGGCCGTGTGCACCGCCACACCCAAGTGCCCAATGTGCTGGCGCAGCAGCGCGTGTTCGGCTTCGGTATCACTGGCGAAGTGGTTGATGGCCACCACACAAGGCAGGCCGAACACGTCTTTCAGGTTGTGCAGGTGGCGCTGCAAGTTGGCCAGGCCGCGCTGCAAGGCGTCCAGGTTTTCTGCGCCCAACTCCTTCAACTCAACACCGCCGTGGTACTTCAGAGCACGCACCGTGGCCACCAGCACCGCAGCCGCTGGACGCAGGCCTGACTTGCGGCATTTGATGTCGATGAACTTCTCGGCGCCCAAGTCGGCACCAAAACCGGCCTCGGTGACCACGTAGTCAGCCAGGCGCAGCGCGGTTTGTGTGGCGATGACGGAATTGCAGCCGTGGGCGATGTTGGCAAACGGGCCGCCGTGCAGCAGCGCCGGGTTGTTCTCCAGCGTCTGCACAAGATTGGGCGCCATCGCGTCTTTGAGCAGCACGGCCATCGCGCCATGCACCTTCAGGTCAGCCGCGCGCACCGGTGCGCGGCCACGTGTCTCGGCCACGATGATGCGGCCCAGGCGTTCTTTCAAGTCAGTCAGCGACGTGGCCAGGCACAAGATGGCCATGACCTCGGACGCCACCACGATGTCAAACCCGTCCTGGCGCGGATAGCCATTCGCCGGCCCGCCCAGGCCCACCGTGATGTTGCGCAGCGCACGGTCGTTCATGTCCATGACACGGCGCCAGGTGATGCGGCGCACGTCCACATGCAGCGCATTGCCGTGGTGGATGTGGTTGTCCAGCGCCGCAGCCAGCAAGTTGTTGGCCAGTGCGATGGCGTGGAAGTCGCCCGTGAAGTGCAGGTTGATGTCTTCCATGGGCACCACCTGCGCGTGGCCGCCGCCGGTGGCGCCGCCCTTCATGCCAAACACGGGGCCCAGCGAGGGTTCACGCAGCGCAATCAGCGCTTTCTTGCCGATGCAATTGAGCGCGTCGCCCAGGCCCACCGTGGTGGTGGTCTTGCCCTCACCCGCCGGCGTGGGGCTGATGGCGGTGACGAGGATCAGCTTGCCTTCGGGTCTGCCTGCCAGGGACTGCACAAAAGGCAGCGACAGCTTGGCCTTGTGGTGGCCGTAGGGAATGACGTGTTCGTCGGCGATGCCCAGGCGCTCTTGCGCCAGCGCGGTGATGCGTTTGAGGGGGGAGTGGCGCGCGATCTCGATGTCGCTGGTGGGTTCGCTCACAGGCTGCTTGGATTGCATCAGGACGCCACAAGAAAAAACGCCCAAGGCGGGCGTTTGGTTTCACTGGCGGAGTCGAAGGGATTCGAACCCTTGATGCAGGTTTTGCCCACATACTCCCTTAGCAGGGGAGCACCTTCGGCCACTCGGTCACGACTCCGGCGAAGGGCCGCATTCTAGCCGCAAGATGCGCGGTTTCTAGACCGCAGGCGTGGCGGCCTGGTCCAGATCGAAGGCCTTGTGCAAGGCGCGCACCGCCAGTTCCATGTACTTCTCGTCTATCACCACGCTGGTCTTGATCTCGCTGGTGGTGATCATCTGGATGTTGATGCCCTCGTCGCTGAGCGTGCGAAACATCTTGCTGGCCACGCCGACGTGGCTGCGCATGCCAATGCCCACGATGCTGACCTTGCATATCTTGGCGTCGCCCAGCACTTCAGTCGCACCCGTGGCGGGCAAGACTTTGTTCTTCAAGACCTCGAGCGTGCGCAAATAATCATTGCGGTGCACGGTGAAGGAAAAGTCAGTGCGGCCGCTGTGCGAGACGTTCTGGATGATGACGTCGATGTCGATGTTGGCATCAGCCACTGGCCCGATGATCTGAAAAGCGATGCCCGGTTTGTCAGGCACGCCAATGACGCTGATCTTGGCTTCGTCGCGGTTGAACGCGATGCCGGCCACCACGGCTTGTTCCATTTTTTCGTCTTCCTCAAAGGTGATCAGGGTGCCCGACGCGGCTTCTTCGGCCAGCGGTATGTCCCATGGCGTAAAGCTGCTCAGCACACGCAGCGGCACGCGGTACTTGCCTGCAAATTCCACCGAGCGAATCTGCAAGACCTTGCTGCCCAGGCTGGCCATTTCCAGCATCTCTTCAAAGCTGATGGTGGACAGGCGCCGTGCCTCGGGCACGATGCGTGGGTCAGTCGTGTAGACACCGTCCACGTCGGTGTAGATCAGGCACTCATCGGCTTTCATCGCAGCCGCCACGGCCACCGCCGAGGTGTCGCTGCCACCCCGGCCCAGCGTGGTGACGTTGCCTTCTGAATCAATGCCCTGAAAGCCGGTGACGATGACCACTTTGCCTGCGGCCAGGTCGGCACGAATGCGCGTGTCGTCAATGGCCGAGATGCGTGCCTTGGTGAAGGCCGAGTCGGTCTTGATGGGCACCTGCCAGCCGCCGTAGCTGACGGCTTGCACACCCTGCGCTTGCAGCGCTAAAGCCAGCAGGCCTACTGAGACTTGTTCGCCAGTGGCCGCAATGGCGTCGAGTTCGCGCAGCGCTTGTGGGCTGCTGGCCAGGGTGGCTTCAGGCAGCAACTCTTTGGCCAGGCCCAGCAATCGGTTGGTTTCGCCACTCATGGCCGACGGCACCACCACAAGTTGATGCCCTGCGCGCACCCACTTGGCGACGCGCTGCGCGACGCTGCGGATGCGCTCGGTCGAGCCCATCGAAGTGCCGCCGTATTTGTGAACGATCAATGCCATGGCCGCTGCCGAGAGAGTTTTGTCGTAGGTGCATGGCGGCATTTGCTGCCCTGCACAAAACCCAAATTCTAGCTGCCGGGCGACCTGGTTCCAGACTCCTGGGCTGGCAGCCACTGCACCTGGCGCTGCGGCACGCCAGCGCTCGCCTGGAACGCCGCATCGACACCCAGGCCGGGCACAAACATCAATTGGCCTTGTGGCGTGAAGAGCAAGGGGCCCTGGCGTTGCCAAGCCGGTATGGCGGCGACCTGGTACTGCTTCTTCAAACTGCGCGCCGTGGCTGCGGGGTGAAAGCGAAATTGCTCGCCACCTTGGCGGGCTCTGACTACCGCATGCCGCAGATGCACAGCGGCGATGCCCCCTTCTTGGCAAGACTGCACTTGCCAGGCGCCGCCCCACTGCGGCGCATGCATCAGTCCAGGCTGGCTCAAGTCCAGCTCGCCCGCAGCAGGCATGGCCTGGCCAGAATCGGCAGCTGCGCGCTGTGCGCTCAAGCGGCCGCGATACAGGCGCAGCGTGGCCTGCGGCGCCGGCCAACTGCCGGTGCGTACCTGCGGCAAGTCGGCCAACAGGCGCAGCAGCAAAGTCTGCGGCGGGCCTGAACCTGTCTGCTCGTCAAGCCACGCGCGCATCGCATTGGCCCTGCGCGCATGGGGCAACAACAGCCACTGGGCGACATCCAACTCATTGCCCTGCAGCAAGGGCGGCAAGTCCATGGCGGCGACTTCGCGTGCCAGCGCCGCTGACTCCTGCGCGTGGCCAGACGCTGCGGCCAGGGTCTGTTCGGCATCAGCAAATGCCGCCGTCAGCGCTGGCCACACTACTTGGCGAAGGCGACTGCGCGCAAAGCGAGGGTCGGCGTTGCTGGGGTCTTGCACATGGCGCAGGCGGTGGCGCTTGACGTAGTCGGTGATGGCTTGCGAAGGCGTGCTCAGCCACGGCCGCACCCACGTGATGCCACCACGTTTGGCCGTTAGCGGCATGGCTGACAAGCCTGCTGCACCCGCCCCGCGCAGGGCTTGCAGCAAGAAGGTTTCAGCCTGATCACGCTGGTGGTGGGCCAACAGCATCAGGCTGCAATCGTGGCTCTGCGCCATCTCGGTTAGCGCGCGGTAGCGTTCTTCACGCGCCCACGCTTCGACACTCTGCCCACGCACTGGCTCGCCCTGCAAGCGCCGGCAATCGAAGACAGCGCCCCAACGCCGGCTTTGTTGGCGCACCTGGCTGAGCCATTCATCGGCCTGCGCCATCAAGCCGTGGTGCACGTGCAGTGCCAGCACCTCCACGCCCAGCGAGCGCGCTGCACGCAGCGTGCAATGCAGCAAGGCGGTGGAGTCACGCCCGCCGCTGGCGGCCACGGCCACCCGCGGCTGCGCCATGGTCAGCGATCCTTGGTGTCGGTGAAGCGGCCGTAGCTGCGCAGGCGCTCATAACGGCGCTGCAGCAGTTCTTTGGGCTTGAGGTCAGCGCTTTGGCGCAGCGCATCAGCCAGGCCGCGCTTGAGCTGCGCCGCCATCCAGGGCACGTCACGGTGCGCGCCGCCCACGGGCTCATTCACGATCTTGTCGACCACGCCCAGGGCTTTCAAGCGGTGCGCGGTGATGCCCAGCGCTTCGGCGGCTTCAGACGCGCGCTCGGCCGTCTTCCACAGTATCGACGCACAGCCCTCAGGCGAGATCACCGAGTAGACACTGAACTGCAACATCAACACTTGGTCAGCCACGCTAATGGCCAGCGCTCCGCCAGAGCCGCCTTCACCGATGATGGTGCTGACGATGGGCACTTCCAGCTGCGCCATCTCATAGATGTTGCGGCCAATGGCTTCAGACTGCCCGCGCTCTTCGGCGCCAATGCCGGGGTAGGCACCGGGCGTGTCGACAAAGGTGAACACCGGCAGGCCGAATTTTTCCGCCAGCTTCATCAGGCGCAGCGCTTTGCGGTAGCCCTCGGGGCGGCTCATGCCAAAGTTGCGCAGCGTGCGCTCTTTGGTGTCGCGACCTTTTTGATGGCCCAGCACCATGCAGGCCTGGCCGTTGAAGCGTGCCAGACCGCCGACGATGGACAGGTCGTCGGCGTAGTGCCGGTCACCGTGCAGTTCCTGGAACTCGGTGAAGATTTCATTCACGTAGTCCAGCGTGTAGGGGCGCTGCGGGTGGCGTGCAATCTGCGTCACCTGCCAGGGCGTCAGGTTGGCGTAGATGTCGCGGGTGAGCTGCTGGCTCTTCTGGCTGAGGCGATCAATTTCGTCGCTGATGTCCACCGCCGATTCGTTCTGCACATAGCGCAGTTCGTCGATCTTGGACTCGAGCTCGGCAATCGGGTTTTCGAACTCAAGGAAGTGGCGTTTGCTCAAATCAATACTCCACCGGCAGCGGGTCCAGGCTGCGCCAAATATACCAAGTGGCGAC
>JANNEX010000335.1:0-3971 GCA_031379155.1 Rubrivivax sp. | reverse complement strand
TTGCTCAACCACCGCGATGTCGCCGAGCGTGTGCTGCTGGGGCGCAGCGCGCTCGAGCCAGAACGGCGTCTGCGCCAAAGCCACGTCGAAGAGCAGTTATGGATCTTGCAAGGCACGTTGTCGGCCGGCTATTGGGTCAAGGCGCTGGGCGAAAGCCGTGCCCTCACCGAAGACTGGCATGGCCTGGTACAGCGTGTGGTGCGGCGCCAGATTACGGCCGCCGACAGCACCACCAGCCACCAGTTGCTGCTGGAGCAAGCCGTGCAGGTGATGGATCTGGTGGGCGCGGCGGCGCCGGCGGGTTCACGCGCCCAGGCCATGGCGACCTGGCTCAAGCACAGCCAGACTCGCGCGCTGCCGACGCCCAATGCGGCGGAGCGCTCGCCACAGCTGCTTGAACTGCAAGACGCCATGCACGCGAAACTGCAAGAGCAACTGCAAGAGCAGCTGCAAGAGCAGCTGCGAGACGTCGACGAACAAACAGCGGCGCGTCGGAGTGAGCGCAACGCACTGGGCGCTGCGCTGACGGCCTTGCTGGTGCTGGCAGCGGGCTTGCTTTCGTGGTTCGCGCTGGGCGGCAGCCACCGCACTCACGCCGCCAGTGCTGCGGCCAGCGACGGTGTGCGCCGCAGCGCCGGCCGCCGCGCCGTGGACGCCACGCCACCGCGCGCGGATGCCGACGAGCTGTTGGGCCGCCTGCGCCAGTCTGCTACCGACGCCGTGGCTGACTCGCCACCCACCCAGCCGCCAGGCGCTTGACGGGCTCTTGGCGGGCTCTTGCCGGGCGCTTGGCGGGCTCTTTACGGGCGCTTAGCGGGCTTTTGAATGCCTGGGCTGCACAACCGGGGTACAGTGCCGCCATGCGAGTCTGGCGAATCCTGGCGATCTGGCTGCTGAGCCTGGCCCTGCCCTTGCAGGCCGTGGCCGCCGTGGTGCCGCCCGTGCCTTGCGCCATGCATGGTGGCCTGCCGCAAAGCGACAAGCCGCCCTGCCACGGCCAAGCCAGCGGGGTGCCCGCTGACGAGGCCAAAGCGTGCAGCGCTTGTGCTTTCTGCGCCGCTGCGGCAACGCCAGCGGCACTGCCTTTGCTGTCGCTGCCATTGCCCCTGTTGTGCACCGGCGTTGCGCCGCGTGACGACATCACGCTGCCGCACCTGGCACCCATGGCCAGCGGCCTGGAACGCCCGCCCCGGCTGACCGCCCTGGCCTGATCGGCCGCAGCCCCACTGGGGCCGTGCTGGCGCGCAGGGCGCGCCCAAATCCATCCCGACTGACGAGGACATCATGGTCCGTTTGCTCTTACGCCTGGCGCTGCCCTTGGCCGCGCTGTGGCTCAGCCATGCCCTGGCTGCGCCACCCTCACCCCCGCCTGCATCCACACCCAAACCCCAGCCCACCGACGCGCAGGCCAGTGTGCCTGCCCAACGTCACGACTCAGCGCTGAAGCGCTACACACCTGCGGCGCCGCTGGAAGTCGCCGACTGGCTGCAGAGCAACCAGAACGTGGCGCGCATTGGCGGCTGGCGTGCCTATGCGCGTGAAGCAGCTGCATCGCCGCCGGCGGCGTCGGCGTCTGCGGCGTCTGCGGCGTCTGCGGCATCTGCGGCGGCAGGGGCGCGACCATGACCGCGCTGCGTGCGCTGGCCGGCAGCAGCGTCGTCGCGCTGTTGGCGGGCTGCGCCAGCCCGAGCCCGGACGCTGGCTTGGCAGAGCTGCAAACCGCCCTCGCTCCGCACCTCAAGCAGGCACTGGCCCTGGCCCATGACGAGGCCGCCTTGCAGCGTCAACAAGCGCGTGTTGAGCAATTGCTCAATAGCGAAATGGATGCCGACGCCGCCGTGCAAGTGGCGCTGCTCAACAACCGCACGCTGCAAGCCCAGCTAAGTGAGTTGGGCATCAGCGAAGCCGACATCGCGCAAGCCGCCACCTGGCCTAACCCTGGCCTGACGCTGGCACGCACGCGCCGTGGCGACGAGGTGGAAATCGAGCGTGGCCTGCACATCAACCTGGCGCGCCTGCTGCTGCGGCCCTGGACCCAAGAGCTGGACACGCGCCGCCGCCAACAGGTGCAGGGCCTGGCCGCACAACGTGTGCTGAGCTTGGCCGGCGAGACGCGCAAGGCCTGGGTCATGGCCGTCGCCGCCGATGAATCCTTGCGTTATGCGTTGCAGGTGATGCAGGCCGCACAAGCCGGCGCCGAGCTGGCGCGGCGCATGGCCACGGTGGGCAACTTCAACGCGCTGCAAGCGGCGCGCGAACAGGCCTTTGCCGCCGACGCGGTGCTGCAACTGGCACGCGCGCAGCAGCTGCGCACGTCGGCGCGAGAACGGCTGACGCGGCTGCTGGGCCTGTGGGGTGAGCAGATCAACTTCCGCCTGCCCACGCGTTTGCCAAGCCTGCCCACGGCGCCGCGCGAGCAGCCCGACATTGAACGCCTGGCCATGGCGCAGCGCCTGGACGTGCAAGCCGCGCGCCAGGCGGCGGCGGACACGGCGCGCAGCCTGGGTTTGTCGCGCGGCATGGGCTTCATCAACGTGTTAGAGCTCGGCGCGCTGCGCCACAGCAGCAATCAAGCGCCGACGCTGCGCGGTTGGGAGCTGACGCTGGAGCTGCCCATCTTCGACTGGGGCCAGGCGCGTGTGGCGCGTGCACAGGCGGTCTACATGCAGTCGCTGCACCAGGCCGCAGCCACTGCCATCAACGCACGCTCGGAGGTGCGTGAAGCCTACGGCCAGTACCGCACCGCCTGGGACATTGCACAGCACCAGTTCAGTGAAGTGGTGCCGCTGCGCCAACGCATCAGCCAGGAAAACCTGCTGCGCTACAACGGCATGCTCATCGGCGTGTTTGAGCTGTTGGCCGACACGCGTATGCAGATCGCCAGCGTCAATGGCGCGATCGAGGCGCTGCGCGACTTCTGGCTGGCGCAGGCCGATCTGGACGCCGCCTTGCTGGGCAAGCCTGGCCTGATGGCCATGCCCAGCGCATCCCCATCGGCGCCGGCGGCTGAGCCCGCAGGCCACTGAACACACAGGACCCCCACCATGTTTTCAAGACGCAAATTCCTGGGCAGCGCGGCTCACGCGGGCGCCATCACCGCTGCGGCAACAGTCGCCAGCGTAAGCACCGTGGCCCTGGCGGCCCTGCCCGAGCCCGCCACACAAAACAAGCCCGACACCATGCCGCCGCTGCAGCCACCCAACGGCCGGCCCTACAACCCGGTGGTCACGCTCAACGGCTGGACCTGCCCCTGGCGCATGAACCAAGGCGTCAAAGAATTTCACCTCGTGGCCGAGCCCGTGGTGCGTGAAATGACACCCGGCTTCAAGGCCCATCTGTGGGGCTACAACGGCCAAAGCCCGGGGCCGACGATTGAAGTCGTGGAAGGCGACCGCGTGCGCATCTTCGTCACCAACCGCCTGCCTGAGGTGACCAGCGTGCACTGGCATGGCCAGCGCCTGCCCAATGGCATGGACGGTGTCACGGGTCTCACGCAAGGCGCCATCGCGCCCGGCAAGACATTCGTCTACGAGTTTGTGGCGCAGCGGCCCGGCACCTTCATGTACCACCCTCATGCCGATGAGATGGTGCAGATGGCCATGGGCATGATGGGCTTTTGGGTCACGCATCCCAAACAAAAACACCCGCTCATCGACGACGTGGACCGCGACTTCTGCTTCTTGCTGGGCAGCTACGACATCGACCCCGGCAGCTACACGCCCAAGGTCATGACCATGCTCGACTTCAACCTGTGGGCCTGGAACAGCCGCATCTACCCCGGCATCGACAGCGTGAACGTGCGCCAGGGCGACCGCGTGCGCCTGCGCATCGGCAACCTGACCATGACCAACCACCCCATACACCTGCACGGCCCTGAGTTCACGGTGACGGGCACCGACGGCGGCCCCATCCCCCGCGCCGCGCGCTGGCCCGAGGTGACGGCCGACATTGCCGTGGGCCAGATGCGCCAG
>JANNEX010000293.1:0-5371 GCA_031379155.1 Rubrivivax sp. | reverse complement strand
CTTGAGCACCTCGTCCATCTTTTGTTTCTTGAGCTTGAGCTGTTTTTGCAGCGGCTCTATCAGCGGCACTTTTTTGTAGGCCTCCAGCACCGGCTCGGTCAGCAGCAGCGCGGCCTGGCCGCCCAGCAAACGGGTGCGCGGAGTGCGTGCGTCACCGGCGCCGCTGTCTGCGGCTTGTACCGCGCGCACCCAGGCCACGCTGCGCGGCAACTGGCCGTCTTGGCGCGTCAAGGCCACCAGCTTCCAGCGCGCTTCTACCGACTGTTCCAGCGGCTGCGCATAGGCTTGCACGTAACGCTCCCAAGCGCGGATGGCGTTGGCCAACGCGGCGGATTTGGGCGCCGCTTTGTCGGCCGCCTTGTGGTGCAACTCGGCCGCTTGCCATAGCGCGCCGCGCGCCAAGTTGGCATCTGTGCTGGTGGCCGCAACCTTCTCAAACTCAGCCGCAGCCAGGCTGAGGCGACCGCTCTCCAAGTAGGCCAACGCGAGCTTGGGCGCCACGTCGGCTTGCAGCGGATGGCTGGGGTATTGGCGGCGGAAATCTTCCAGCGTGCGCGACGCCGCGTCCCAGTCTTTGAGGCCGATGAGCGCGGCGGCTGAGTCGACCATGGCACTGGCGCGGATGCTTGAGCCCGCAGGCAAAGCGGCCAGCGCAGCCACGCGGTCGAAGTGGCCAACGGCGTCACGCGCATTGCCTGCGTTGCGTGCCAGCTCGCCTTGTTTGTAGATGGCCGCAGCCTGGCGTTCCACCAGCTCTGCGCGGCCCGGCGCGCGCTCAGGTGTCAGCGCCAACACCTCGCCGTAAGCGGCTTCGGCCTGCAAGAAATCGGCGCGGTCAAAGCTGTGGTGGGCCACGACTGTCCAGGCCACGCGGCGCAGCTCTGGCGCGGGTAGCGGCGTCAGAGCCAGTGACTGGCGCGCCACCATGGCGGCTTTGTCGCCGTCGCCCAAGATCAACAGTTTTTCGGAGGCGTTGACCAGCACGGCGCCCGCGCGTGTGTCGCTGGCAAAGCTGCTGGCAAAGCGCAGCGCGCTATCAACCGCCTGGCGCTGCAAGGGCGCTTTGTCGGCGGGCACGGTAGCCGCAGTTTCCAGCGCCACATAACTCAGCAGCGCTGAGTAGCCGGCGTCGGCAGCGCGCGTGAACACAGGCAAGGCTGCGCCTGGGCCGGCACCCGCTGCAGCCGCCGGATAAGCCACGCGGTCAAACTCCAGCGCGGCCACCGCAAAGCGTTTGTCCTCGAAAAGCAACTCGGCCATCAAGAAACGGTTTTGCACGGCTTCTGCATCGTCGGGGAAGGCGCCCAGCAGCGCCTGGTACCAGCGCACTGCTTCTTGCACATCGGCCGGCTGTTTGTCCTTTTGCGCCAGCGCGTGATAGTGGCGCGCCAGGTCGCTCAAGTGGGTCTTGACCAGCGGCTGCGCCCGCGCCCAGCCGGTGGGGTTGGCGCGGCGGAATTCGCTCTCAGCGCCGTAACGCACGACGTGATCTTTCTTGGCGGCCAACGCCAGCGTGTCAAAGCCCGCGTTGGCATAGATGGCGATGACCCGCGCCTGCAGCAGCGGCGCTTGCGCGTGCAGCGGCTGCGCGCGCACAAAGGCGGCGAAGGTGTCAGCCGCATCCTTGATGCGATCTTGGCGGATGTAGAGCTCGCCCAGTTGCTGGTAGACGCGAAACTGGTAGCCGTCGCGCACGGGGCTGTCAATGAAGCGCAGCACGCTCTCAGAACCTTGCAGCATGGACAGGCTGATGCTGACGACGCGGAAGGTGTCTTCCACCAGTTCGCGGTCGGCGCGCGTCAGGGCGCGCACTTCGGCCAGGTCAGCCTCGTCGCGCACGGCCGCGCTCAGGCCACCCAGCTTCAAATCCAGCACGCCAAAAAACGGCTTGAGTGCGTCTTCCAGCCGCGCCTGTTTGAACAGGCTCCAGCCTTGCATGTACAGCGCGCGTTCGGTGAATTGTGTGCGCCTGCCGCCGTCCAGCACGGTGGCGTAAGCGGTCTCGGCCTGTTTGTATTCGCGCATGGCAAAGAGCATTTCGCCGCGCCGAAAATGGGCCTCGTCGGCATGCACGTTGCCAGGGTGGTTTTGCACCAGTTGGGTCAGCGTGGTCAGCGCCACTTCCAGCTGCCCGCCCTGCTCTTGCGCACGCGCCAGTTGGTACAGCACACGGTCGCGGCGGCTGTCATTGGGGTAGGCCTTGAGGAATTCTTCGTAGCGCGCGATGGCAGCCTTGTAGTCGGGCACGTCGCCACCGGCGTCGGCCGAGCGGCTGTCCGCGTTGTCCATCTCCAGGTCGCCCAGGCGGCGCATGGCTTCGGGACGCTGGGGTGCGGCGGGCGCGGCTTCCAGGAACTGGCGGTAGGCGGCGATGGTCTGCTCTTCGGCCACCTTGAGTGCGGTGCCGGGCTGGTCAGGTGCGACGGCCACGACACGGTCACGCAGGCTGGCCAGGGTGGGTTCGTTGTCGCCGGGCAGGCGCTTGTTGCTGGAACATGCGGCCAAAGTCGCAGCCAGCGCGATGGTGCTTAGGCGCAGCGCGTTCATGGCTTGGCCTCGAGCACCGGCGCGGCCTTGTCGCTGCGCTGTGCCAGTTGCGCGCGGTCCAGAATTTGCGCGATGGCCAAGCGCGCCTGGCCGGCGTACTGGTCCAGCCGCTGTTTCTGGCTTTCAAGCTCGGCCACCGCGATGTCTTGCAGTGCCACCTGTGTCTCGGCATTGAGCGCGGCCACTTGCGGCTGTAAGACCAGCAGACGTTCACCCAGCGCCTTGATGCGCGCGGCAAAAGCTTCGTGACGCGCGGGCTCTTCTTGTTGCGCCTTGAGCAGCGCTGCGTCCAAGCTTTGGGCACGCGCCAAAGCGGCGTCAGTGTCGCGCAGGCCTTTGCGTGCGGCCCAACTGCGTTCACTGAACTGCTGCGTTAGCTGCCAGGTCAAAGCGCCTGATGCACGGCGCAGGCGTTCAGGCACGTCGGCCAGTTCAGCGGCTTGGGCTGTGCCCTCAGCCTTGGCCCGCGTGGCGCGAGCCTTCTCGATGCGGTCCAGCAGGTCAAGTTCACGCGAATTGGCAAAGGCCGCGCCGTCTTGCTCTTCATCGGCTTTCTGGACCTGTGCCGCCAGTGCCTGGCTGCGTAGCGCCAGCGCCGCCATGTCCTGTGCGCCGGCTTGCGCGCGCACCCGCGGCAAACGCGTGGCAAAGGCGGCGCGGCGGTTGTCCAGCATGTCGGTGTAGCTGCCCAGGTTGCCCTGCCAGTGCAGCAAGTTGCCGTTCAAGAATTGCAAGTCACGCAGATGCTTGAAGGCTTCTTGAAACGGGTTGTCGGCCAGCAGCGGCACCAGGTGCGCGGTATGTGGCATCTCGGGCAGGTTTTCCATGCGCGCAAATGCGTCCAGGCCACTGCCGTCTTGCGTGGGGTTTTGCGACAACAGGCCGCTGACCAGCTTGCCCGCGCGGATGGCGGCGATGGACTCGTCCAGGCCGCGCTTTTCGCGGCTGAAGACTTCGGTCGCTTCCTGATAGCGGCCCAGCGCCTGGCCGTAGGCGCCTATCTCACCCATGGCGTAGGGCACGGCAATGTGGGCTTCGAGCACGGCAGCATCGGTGATGTTGCGCGTGGTCAGTTCGGTCCAGGGCACCAGGGCCAGTTGTGGGTCATTCAACTCAGACGCGGCCCAGCCGTAACCCAGCAAAGCCTTGTTGGACTGCGCGCTGTTCAGGCGCACGCGCTGCAAAGCCACGCGCGCTTCACGCGGTTTTTTCTCTTGCAGTGCGGCGAAGCCCAGAGCCACGTTGGCACGGTCACGCAGGCTACGCATTTCTTCATTCGGGCCCGGCGCCTGGCCGACTTCGTGCAAGAAGGCCACACCCTTGTCGATGTTGCCGGCCTCGCCGGTTTTGATGAGCGCCACGCCCAGATTGAAGCGTGCGTACAGGCCGGCGGTGGCGCTGCCCTTAATGGCGTCGAGCACCACCGCAGCCTGCGCATGGTCACCGCGCGCCATCATGAGTTGCGCTTGCAGCAGTTGGCGTTCATCTTCCAGCGCGCCCAACAAAGGCGCGCCAATGCGGTCCAGCGCTTCTTGCGCAGGAATCAACAAACCGCGCTGCTGGCGAATGCGCGCCAGGAAGTACCAGGCGCGGTCGCGCACCGAAGGCGGTGTGTTGCGCTCGATCAGGCGCGCAAACACTTCACTCGCCTGCTCATGCAAGCCGTAGCTCAGCATCATGCCGCCACGCAGCACCTCAGCCTCATCGTCATGCGGCGCCACGCGGCCAAAGTGCTGCGACACCATGAGGCCGGTGATGGCGCTGAAGTGTTTGTCTTGGTAGAAATTGAACAGCGTGTCGCCATAGTGCGGCGCGGCAACAGCGCCCACGGCGAAGGGCCGAGGCTTGGCATCCTGAGCAAAGCCCGGCACAGCGGCAAACAAGCACCCAGCCAGCGCGAGCGCGAAGCGCGAGCGCCCAAGCCGCCGCCGCGGAACCGGCTTAGCCGGGCCGCTGGCGGCCGCCCCTTGAGGGGCAGCGCCGCAGGCGCTACGGGGTGGTCCCATCACCAAATTTTGACCTCGAACTCAGGCTGCAACTTGGCCAAGGAATCCTTGATGCGCAGCTCGATGTAGCGCGGCTCGGTGCCCTTTTCAAACTTCAGCGTGGTGCCGCGTTTGTAGTCACGTTCATGCGGGCCACGCCCAGTGAAAAAGGCATCGATGGCATGCGCACCCGCGCGCAGGTTGCCAACAAAAATGCGCTGCACGCCGCCACGGTGCAGCGCCTGCACTTCGGCCGGCGTGTACAGGTATTGGCTGATGACCTTGTCGTCGTGCTTGATCTGCACCGACTCCAACTCAAACAGCTTTCCCACGTCCATGCTGATGAACACCGCCACTTGCGTGCCGGCGGGGAAGAGCAGTTCTTCTTCCAGCACCAGCAAGTCGCGGTTCAAACGAATGACCTCGGCCTTGAGGTCTTGCACGCGGGTGTCCAGCGAGCCTTGTGGTGCGGGCGGCGCTGAAGCGGCGGCGGCCGGTGCGGCAGCAGCTTCGGGCGCGCTTGCCGCTGCGGCGGGTGCTGTTGGCGTCACGGGTGTGGCAGGTGCAGCAGCCGGTGCGGCAGCCGATGCGGTGGGCGCAGCAGGCGCTGTTTGTGCCGCCGCATCCTCAACGCGGATGGACACCGCCAACAGACACAGCGCGGCGCAAACACCGGCTAACTTTTGAATGAAGTGATTTGTCATGGTGCGGCCCTAAAAAGTGGCGCTGGCATACAACTGCAAGATGTTGGCGTTGTGGCTGTAGGGGTTGCCGGTGCGCACATCGGTGAAATCCTTGAAGGCAAAGCGCTTGAATTCATAGGCGCCGGTCAGCTTCAC
>JANNEX010000239.1:0-3954 GCA_031379155.1 Rubrivivax sp. | reverse complement strand
GTGCCGCGCACGATGCTGTCGTCCACCAGCAGCACGTTGCGGCCCTTGAATTCCATGCCGATGGCGTTGAGTTTTTGGCGCACGCTCTTTTTGCGCACACCCTGGCCCGGCATGATGAAGGTGCGCCCTACGTAGCGGTTTTTGACAAAGCCTTCGCGGTAGGGCTTGCCCAGGCGGTGCGCCAACTGCATGGCGCTGGGCCGGCTGCTTTCGGGGATGGGAATGACGACATCAATCTCGCTGGGCGGCAAAGTGCTGATGACACGCTGCGCCAGCGTCTCACCCAGGTTCAGGCGTGCGTGGTAGACCGAGACACCGTCCAGCACCGAGTCGGGCCGCGCCAGGTAGACGTACTCAAAAATGCAGGGGTTGAGCTGCGGCGATTCAGCGCACTGGCGCGTGTGAACATGGCCTTGCAAATCGATATAGATGGCTTCACCGGGGGCGATGTCGCGCGCCAGGCGATGGCCCGTGCCTTCCAGCGCGACGGACTCGCTGGCCACCATGAATTCGCGGCCGCTGGCTGTCAAGCTCTCACCAAAACACAAAGGGCGTATGCCATGCGGGTCCCGAAAAGCCAGCAAGCCGTGGCCGGCAATCAGTGCGATCACGGCGTATGAGCCCTTGATGCGCCGGTGCACGGCGCCCACGGCCTGGAAGACATGTTCGGGCGTCAACGGCAAGTCACGCGCCACCATCTCCAGCTCGTGCGCCAGCACGTTGATCAAGACCTCGGTGTCGCTTTCGGTGTTGATGTGGCGCCGGTCGATGTCAAACAACTCTTCTTTCAGCGCCTGCGCGTTGGTCAGGTTGCCGTTGTGCACCAGCACGATGCCGTAGGGTGCATTGACATAAAAGGGCTGCGCTTCTTCTTCGCTGTAGGCGTTGCCCGCCGTGGGGTAACGGCATTGGCCCAGCCCCACCTGGCCCAGCAGGCTGCGCATGTTGCGCGTGCGAAAAACATCGCGCACCATGCCACGCGCCTTGTGCATGTAGACCTTGGTGCCCTGCATGGTGACGATGCCGGCGGCGTCTTGGCCACGGTGCTGCAAGAGCAGCAGCGCGTCGTAAAGCAGTTGGTTGACTGGCGCGGTAGAGATGGCGCCTACGATGCCGCACATGGTGGTTCCTGGTGGATGCCGTTTCAGGCGCTTTTCAGACGCGCACCAGGCGCGCCACAGGCTCGGGCAACAAGGGTTTCAGTCCTGCCAAGACCACACCCAGCCAGCGCGCCCCAATGGATTCACGCCAGCCCTGCGATTGTGAGGCCGGCGTGAGTGCGACCACGGTGGCCACCGCCAAAAGCAGCACCAGGCCGCGCATGAAGCCAAACAGTGCGCCCAACAGGCGGTCTGGCAGCGACAACGGTGTGGCTTGGATGAGCATGCGGATGAGGCGCGCGAGCAAGCTCCAGACGATCAGCGCCAACACAAACGCAATCGCAAAGGCCAGCCCCAGGTTCAGCGCAGAGCCGGCCGCGCCCAAGGGGATAAAGGGTGCCAGCAGGGGCGCGCCCCATTGCGCGGCGAACCAGGCCACCACCCAGCCGGCCAGGGACAGGCACTCGAAGACAAAGCCGCGCACCAGGCCCACCACCACCGACACCGCCAGCACGGCCAGCAGGGTCCAGTCCAGCCAGGACAGGTCGGGCAGGGACTGGATCACGGGAGCCGCGGTCAGAGCGTCAGCACGTTGGCCTGCATGCCGGCGGCCTTGACCTTGTCGGCCACGCTAACGGCTTCCTGGCGGCTGGCAAAGGGGCCTACGCGCACGCGTGTGCGCTTGCCACTTGCAGTGTCCACGTCTTGTGTGTAGGTCTTAAAGCCCAGCTTGTCGAGCTTTTGCCGTGCCGCTTTCAAGCGTTCAACATCGTTGTAGGCGCCCACCTGCACGACAAAGCGGGCTGCCGTGGCGGGCTCGGATTCAGCGGCGGGTTTGGGTGTGGGCTTGCTGGCTGCAGGTTTTGGCGATTCAGCCTTGACCGGCACCGGTTTTGCCTCGGGCATCACGCTGGGCGCCGCGACCGGCGGTGGTACGGACAAGGCCGGCGCAGACGCCGCAATGGCCACAGCCGCGACCTGCGTTTCTGCACCTGCATCGGGTGGCAGCACCGGCAGCGGCTTGGAAGCCGCAGGCGCAGCTGGCACCGCGCGCGCCACGCTGCCTTCGGCCACGATGATGGGCGTGTCCACCGGCAGCGGCCGCGGCTGGGTTTCAAAGAGCAGGGGAAAGCCCACCACGCCGGCTGCCAGCAGCACCAGCGCGCCGATCAGGCGTTTGCGGGCTTGCGTGCGTGCGGCTTGCACGGCAGCGTCATCGGTGCCGCTGCTCACGGCACGTTTGCCGCCCTTGCTTGGAGGCGGCGGCACATCAGCTTGAGTCTTGGTGCGGAAAAAAGGCAGGCGCATGCGCAGGTGTTGCTAGGCGTTGGGCGCGGGGCCGGCCACGGCCAAGTGCGGGGCCGACAAGCGCGGCAAGCCGTCTTTGAGCACGCCACCCACGGTGAGGAAAGAGCCGAAGACGACAATTCTATCGGTGGGGTCTGCGCCCAAGGCCGCCGCGCGCAGGGCCTGGGCCGGATTGCTGTGACCGTGTGTGAGTGGCGCGCCACCTATGCGGCCCTGCCCCGCTTCATGCACTGCAGCTACCAAGGCCTGGGCAGGCGCGGCGCGCGGCAGCGGCAGGTCGCAGCAGTGCCACACATCGACCAGTGGCGCCATGGCTTTCAACATCGACGTGATGTCTTTGTCGTGCATGGCGCCAAACACGGCGTGGGTGCGCGGGTAAAAGCCCATGGCGTCCAGGTTGGCGGCCAGTGCCGCCACGGCCTGCGGGTTGTGCGCCACGTCCAGCACCAGCGTGGGCTGGCCGGGCACGATCTGGAAGCGCCCAGGCAGGTCCACCAGCGACAGCCCCGTGCGCACGGCCTGGGCATTGATGGGCAGGCGGTCTTTCAAGGCAATCAACGCGGCGATGGCGCCCGAGGCGTTGATGAGTTGGTTGGCGCCACGCAATGCCGGGTATGACATGCCGCTGTAGCGCCTGCCGCGCCCACTCCAGCCCCACTGTTGACGGTCACCGCGGTGATTGAAGTCGCGGCCCACCAGCCACAGGTCGGCGCCTATCGCCTGCCCATGGCTAACCACCGACTTGGGTGGCACAGGGTCGCTGACGATGGCCGGTTTGCCGCTGCGCATGATCTGCGCTTTTTCCAGGCCAATGCTTTCGCGGTCGGGGCCCAGCCACTGCATGTGGTCAAGGTCTATGCTGGTGATGACGGCACAGTCGGTATCGAAGGCATTGACGGAATCAAAGCGCCCGCCCAGACCCACTTCCAGCACGATCAGGTCCAGCTCGGCCATCGACAACAGCCGCACGATGGCCAGGGTGCTGAACTCGAACTGCGTCAGCGTCAGCGCGCCACGCGCGTCTTCCACGGCAGCGAAGTGCGGCAGCAGCAAGGCTTGCGCCACCGGTTGGCCACCGATGCGGCAGCGCTCGGTGAAGTGCACCAGTTCGGGCTTTTGGTACAGCCCCACGCGGTAGCCCGCATGGCGCGCCATGCTGTCGATCATGGCGCAGGTGCTGCCCTTGCCATTGGTGCCGGCCACCGTGATGACGGGCACCGTGAACTGGATGCCCAGGCGGCGCGCCACTTCCACCGTGCGCTCCAGCGACAGGTCCATGGTGGTCGGGTGCATTGCGGCGCAATGGGCCAGCCAGTCGGCAAGAGTTTGCGGTGCGCTCATGAATGCAAAACCGCTGCGGCGCAACAGCCAGCGGCCACAGCGCCGGCCTCGGGCAAGAGAGAAAGACTAAGCAACCGCATCCGCACTCTGGCGCTGCAGCATGGCCAACTGGCGCGCGATGGTGGCGCGCAGTTGGCGGCGGTCACAGATCATGTCCAGCGCGCCCGTGCCCAGCAAAAATTCGCTGCGCTGAAAGCCCTCAGGC
>JANNEX010000202.1:0-3016 GCA_031379155.1 Rubrivivax sp. | reverse complement strand
TTGCCTTCGACGTGTTTGTACTCGCCCTTGTTGAAGTCGCTGGCGCTGCCGTAGTACTCCTTGTAGCGCTTGCCGCCCTCCTCCACCGTGGCGCCCGGTGACTCTTCATGGCCCGCAAAGAGTGAGCCCACCATGACCATGGCCGCGCCAAAGCGCACGCTCTTGGCTATGTCGCCGTGGTGGCGAATGCCGCCGTCGGCCACGATGGGTTTGGTGGCCACACGCGCACACCATTTCAGCGCTGATAGCTGCCAGCCGCCGGTGCCAAAACCGGTCTTCAGTTTGGTGATGCAGACCTTGCCCGGCCCCACGCCCACTTTGGTGGCGTCAGCGCCCCAGTTCTCCAGGTCGATCACCGCTTCGGGCGTGGCCACGTTGCCGGCAATCACAAAGGCCTGGGGCAACTTCGCCTTGATGTGCTCGATGGCCTTGCGCACACTGTCGGCATGACCGTGGGCGATGTCGATGGTGATGTAGTCGGCGCCCACGCCCTCAGCCGCCAGGCGGTCGATGACGGCAAAGTCAGCCGGCTTGACACCCGAGCTGAGGCTGACAAACAAGCCCTTGTCACGCATGCGTTTGGCGTAGGCCACGGCGTCCAGGTCAAATCGGTGCATGACGTAGAAGTGGCCGCTGGAAGCCAGCATCTCGCTGATGGGCTCGTCAATCACCGTCTTCATGTTGGCCGGCACCACCGGCAGCTTGAAGCGGCGCGGGCCAAAGTCGACCGAAGGGTCGCACTGGCTGCGGCTGTCGACGCGGCACTTGCGCGGCAGCAGCAGGATGTTGTCGTAGTCGAAGATTTCCATGGTCAGGCTCCTGGGGTGGGTGGCAGCACTTGACCTGGCGGACGCGCGGATCAGCGTCTTTTGCAGCCAAAATTTGGGCCCGGTGGCGAATTCTACGCGGCGCTCAATTGTCTTAGCTGGCGCTCAGGTTCTGCTCAAGTTCTGTGTCAGCGCGCCGAAAGCACGGGATCAATCGCCCGGCATCCCTAACCCCCATGTTCAAAGCCATCGCTGCCTGGTTTCGTGACACCCAGCCTTTTGAGTTGATGTCGCTGCCAGACCGCACCTTCAATGCAGACAGCGGCACGCGCCAGTTGCTGCACCTGTTCGAACATTCGGCCAGCGGCTTGCTGACCTGCGGGCGTGACGGCCAGGTGCTGGTGTGCAGCCCCGTCGCGGCAACCCTCTTGAACGCGACACCGGCCCAGGTCTGCGGCCAGCCCATTGACCGCTGGCTGGCGCCCTTGGTGGACTTCAGTTTGCTGGACGGGTCATCGCTCAGCGCCGGTCAATGGGAAACGCTGGCCCAGCGCGCCGACGGCTCAGACTTCCCGGTGGAGCTCACGGTGAGTGAAAGCCTGCTCGACGGCCGCGAGCAGTTCATCCTGATCATGCGCGACATCACTGACCGGCGATTGACGCAAGAACGCCTGAGCTTCCTGGCCAATTTTGACAACCTTACCGGCCTGCCCAACCGCGTGCTTTTTCGCGACCGCCTGGCACAGGCCATGGCGCGTGCCAAACGCAGCGGTGCGCCCATGGCGCTGATGTTTTTGGACCTCGACAACTTCAAGGTCATCAACGACAGCCTTGGCCACGCCGTGGGCGACGAACTGCTGCGCGAAGTGGCCGAACGCCTCAAGGGCTGCCTGCGCCAGGTCGACCAGGTGGCACGCGGTGGTGGCGAAGAGGCCTTTACCGTGTCGCGCCTGGGCGGCGATGAGTTCACCGTCATCGCCGAACAACTGGCCAGCGCAGAAGACGCCGCTCTCATCGCCCGGCGCATTCTGGACGCGCTGGAGGCCGAGGTGGAACTGCGCGGCCAGGAAGTGCATGTCTCGGCCAGCATCGGTATTTCGATGTTCCCTTCGGACGACAGCGACCTGGACGGCCTGGTGCGCCACACCGACATGGCCATGTACCGCGCCAAGGCCATGGGGCGTGGCACTTTTGCCTTTTACAGCACCGAACTCAGCGCTGAAGTGGCGGCCAGGCTGCAACTGGAAAGCCAACTGCGTCGCGCCTTGGAGCGCCAGGAATTTGTGCTGTATTACCAGCCCAAGGCTGACCTCAAGACGGGCCAGGTCAGCGGTGTTGAAGCACTCATGCGCTGGCACGCGCCAGGCCGTGGCCTGGTGCAGCCCGACCGCTTCATCCGTGTGCTCGAAGACAGCGGCCTCATCCTGCCTGTGGGTGCCTGGGCCATTCGCACGGCCTGCGCGCAACTGGCGGCCTGGGACAAGGCAGGCTTGCCGCCGCTCAGCCTGGCTGTCAACCTGTCAGCGCGGCAGTTTCGCCAGCCCTACCTGGCGCGCTTCATTGAAGACACCATCAGCGAAGCCGGCATAGACCCCACGCGTCTGGAACTTGAGCTGACGGAAAGCCTGCTCATGGAAGACAACGAGGCCACGCGCAGTGTGCTCACAGCGCTGGCCAACCTGGGCGTGCGTGTGGCCATGGACGACTTTGGCACGGGGCACTCTTCACTGAGCTACCTCAAGCGCTTTGACATCGACACGCTAAAGATCGACCGCTCTTTTGTGGCTGCATTGCCCGAAGACCCCGAAGACAGCGCCATCGCCACCGCCATCGTGGCGCTGGGCCGCAGCCTGCACATGAAAGTGGTGGCCGAAGGCGTCGAAACGACCGCGCAGGCCGAGTGCCTGCGCGACATGGGTTGCGATGAATTCCAGGGCTATTTGCTCAGCCGGCCCTTGGCGCCTGAGATCTTTGTGGAGTGGCTGGAACAGCGGCGCTTGCACAAGTCAACCCGTGCGCTGGCCCACGGTTGGGCTGACAGCGGCCCCATGACGCTGATGACGTTGGAGACCTTGGGCGCCCCAGACGACGATGTCTGAATGTCCTGGCCGCATGGGCCGCGCTCCTAGAATCGGTGCATGCATGAAGCCACTGTCGACGCCCGCCTTCTCAAGGGGCTGAACCCCGAACAACTGGCGGCCGTGACGCTGCCCGCAGTGCCTTCGTTGATCCTGGCTGGTGCGGGTTCT
>JANNEX010000130.1:0-11091 GCA_031379155.1 Rubrivivax sp. | reverse complement strand
GTGAGGCTGCTCTTGCCCGCGCCGCCGGTGCCGGTGATGCCCAGCACGGGTGCTTTGTGTGCCGACGCAGCAGCGGCCAGGGCCGACTTGAAAGCCGCGCTGGCCTTGCCGTTTTCCAGCGCCGTGATGGCCTGTGCCAGGGCGCGCCAAGCGCTGTCCGTGTGGGGGTGGCTGTGGCCTTGCAAAGCGGCCACGTCCTGCGGCGCGTGCACCGTCAGGTCAGTGTCGCAGCGCATCACCATCTCGCCGATCATGCCGGCCAGACCCATGCGCTGGCCGTCTTCGGGGCTGAAGATGCGTGCCACGCCATAACCCTGAAGTTCCTGGATCTCGGCCGGCACGATGACACCGCCGCCGCCGCCAAAAACCTGGATGTGCGCACCGCCCCGGCTGGCCAGCAAGTCCACCATGTACTTGAAGTATTCGACGTGGCCACCCTGGTAGCTGCTGATGGCAATGCCTTGCACGTCTTCTTGCAGCGCGGCGGTCACCACTTCATCGACACTGCGGTTGTGGCCCAGGTGGATGACTTCGGCGCCCATGCCTTGCAAGATGCGCCGCATGATGTTGATGGCTGCGTCGTGGCCGTCAAACAAGCTGGCTGCGGTGACAAAGCGCACCTTGTGTCTGGGGCGGTAGTTGGCCAGGGCCTGGTAGTCGGCGGACAGGTCGGTCATGGGCTTGGCTCGGTCGGTCGCTAAGAAAGGAATTTCTGGCAAGACTGACGTTTACGTAAACGTCAAGTAGGAATCATGCCATGGCCGGGATGGTGACTCGAACGCTGATAGTCTGGCGGCCCTTTCAACACCTGGGTGCGGCATGACCTTCCTGGCCATCGACATTGGCAACACACGCCTGAAGTGGGCGTTGTATGCCGCGCCCCACCCCGGCGCCGTGCTCTTGCAGCAAGGCGCGGTGTTCCTGGAAACCATTGACGACTTGGCCGAGCGCGACTGGAAAACCTTGTCCGTGCCCACCAGCATGCTGGGCTGCGTGGTGGCTGGCGACGCCGTGCGCCGCCGTGTCGAAGAGCAGATGGAGTTGTGGGACATTGAACCGCGCTGGGTCGTGCCGTCCAGTCACGAAGCCGGTCTGGTCAACGGCTACGACTATCCCAGCCGTTTGGGCGCCGACCGCTGGGTGGCGCTGGCCGGCGCACGTTCACGCGTGCTGGCCCACCTGGCCAAAGCTGGCAAAGCGCGCCCGGCTTTGGTGGTCATGGTGGGCACCGCCGTCACGGTGGATGCGCTGGATGCCAGCGGGCGTTTTCTGGGCGGCCTCATCCTGCCCGGTTTTGGCCTCATGCTGCGCGCGCTGGAGCAAGGCACCGCCGGCCTGAAGGTGCCCACGGGTGAGGTGGTGGACTTCCCCACCAACACCAGCGACGCGCTGATGAGCGGCGGTGCCAACGCCATTGCTGGCGCGGTAGAACGCCAAGTGCGGCGTTTGCAAGAGCACACCGGCGCCGAGCCGCTGCTGTTGATGACGGGCGGCGCGGCCGTCAAGCTGGTGCCCATCACCGATCTGCCTTTTGAAGCCGTCGACGCGCTGATCTTCGAAGGCCTGCTGCTGATGCAAGCCAAGCGTTTGGCGTTATAGCTGGCGCTCTAGACCCCCGCCGCTACAACCAGCGCTGCACCAGGTCCCGCAGCCTCTCGCGCGAATAGGGTTTGGACAGATGGGCGTCCATGCCAGCGGCCAGGGCCTGCGCGGCGTCTTCGTCAAAAGCATTCGCCGTCAGCGCCACGATGGGCACACGCGGCAAGCGCAGACGGGTTTCGCGCTCACGCGCCTGGCGCGTGGCTTCGTAGCCGTCGAGCACCGGCATTTGTATGTCCATCAGCACCAGATCGACACGCTGTTTTTCCAGCACGCCCAGCGCTTGTTGGCCGTCTTCGGCTTCGAGCACATCGACGCCAAAACTCTTGAGCATCTCGACGCCAATCATGCGGTTGACGGCGTTGTCTTCCACCAGCAGCACCACGCCCATGAGCACGCCACTTTCACTCATGCGACCAAAGTCAGACTCGTAGGCCGGCAACGGCACGTTGGGCGCCAGCGGCATGAAAAGCGAAAAGGAAAACGTCGAGCCCACGCCCGGCCGGCTGGTGACCTCAATGTGGCCACCCATGGCTTCGATGATGCGTTGGCTGATAGCCAGCCCCAGGCCCGTGCCGCCGCGCAGGCGCGAACGAGTGCTGTCCACCTGGTGAAAGGGCTGGAACACGGTCTGCAAGGACGCCGCCGGAATGCCGATGCCGGTGTCTTGCACTTCAAAGCGCACACGCGCAGCCACGTCGTCGCGCGACATCGCTGTCAGCTTCAGTGTGATGCCGCCTTTTTCAGTGAACTTGACGCCGTTGCCCAGCAAGTTGAGCAGCACCTGCTTGAGGCGCGGCGCGTCGCCCACGACACCGTCGGGCACATTGGATTCCATCTGCCAGGTCAAGCTCAAGCCACGGCTCTCTGCGCTGGCGCGGAACAGCGCCGTGGCCGACGCCGCCACCGAGTGCAGCGACATCGGGGAATGGGTCAGCACCAGCTTGCCGGCTTCGATCTTGGAATGGTCGAGCACGTCGTTGAGGATTTCCATCAACGATTCACCCGACGCCGCTGCCGTTTTGACCAAGCGGCGCTGGCGCAGGTCGAGCGCTGTCTGGCGCAGCAACTCCAGCGCCCCCAGCACACCGTTCATGGGCGTGCGAATTTCGTGGCTCATGGTGGCCAGGAATTGGCTCTTGGCCAGGTTGGCCGATTCGGCCACTTCCTTGGCGTGCACCAGTGAAGCATTGGCCTCGTCGGCCTCAAAACTGTGGCGCATCGAGCGCATGGCAGTGTCGCGGAATTCGCGGCCGGCGCGGAACATCGTCAAGCCGAAGAGCACGGCCAGCACCGCCAGCGGGTAAGAGCGCGTGGCATCCAGCGCCACCGACACAAAAACCAGCGAGCCCTGCTGCAACGCCGCCAGCAGCATGAAACTGCGCCCGGCCATGGACATGAAAAAAGCCGCCAGGGCGACCGAGCCGGACAGGATCACCATGTAGACACTCACCGCCGTGCCTTGCAGGTGGGGATAGATGAAGACCGTGGTCACCACCCACATCAAGCCCACCAGCACGGCATTGGCTTCGAGCTCAAACACGGCGCGGCGAATTTGCGCCGGGCTGTGCTGGGCTTGCCCCAGCCAGCGCCGCGCCATCAGCCAGCGCCACAGCGAAACCGCCGAGCCCAGCACCAGGGTGACCAGCGCGGCCGGCCATTGGCCCGCTTGCCAGCCCATCCAGGCCAGGAAGAGCACGGCAGCCATCAGCAGCAGCACGCTGCGCGCCGAATTGCGCAGCGCCACTTGCAGCATCTCGCGCTGGATGGCGGTGTCGACGCCTTCGCTCATGGGTTCAACCGCATAACGGGCAGTTGGTGTCGGGCCGGCAAAGGGCGCGCTCAGGACTGGATGTAGTTTTCAAGCTGCGCAATGGTCGCTTCGTGGTCGGCAATGATGTCGTCCATGAGGTCGCGGATGGAGATCATGCCCAGCACCGTGGCGCCGTCCACCACCGGCAGGTGGCGAATTTTCTTCTCGCTCATGAGCGCCATGCAGGCGCGCGTGCCGGTCTTGGGCGACACCGTGATGACGTTGCGCGTCATGATGTCTTCGACCTTGGTTTCTTTGGAATTGCGCCCTTGCAGCGCAATCTTGCGTGTGTAGTCGCGTTCTGAAAACACGCCAATGAGGTGGCCCGCTTCCATCACCATCAGCGCACCAGCCTCGTAGCGGGCCAGGGCTTCGAGTGCGGCAAAGACGCTGTCTTGCGCACGCACGTGCCACAGAGTTCCGTCTTGTCTTTTCAGCAGTTCTGAAACGGGTTTCATGCACTGGCCTCCTGGGGGTGTCGGCGGGCTTGCAAGACTAACCCAATCAGGGCACCCATCCGGCGCCAAACTTGAGTCTGGCGCGCAACGATGTCGATGCCGATGCCGATGCCGACTGGTCGCAAGGCATAGCTCACCGGGTGGACGTTGGGGGTGGGCGAAAACGGCGCTTGGGCGCATCATGCCCAGACCTATGTTCATGCCGCTGGCGCCTGCAACCGGCCCCGGCTCAATCCAGGGGAGCCAAACGATGACCCAAGCCGCACCTTCGGCCTTGCCGGCCTCAGAACGCATCAGCACGCTGGACGTGCTGCGTGGTTTTGCCCTGATGGGCATTTTGATCATGAACATGCCCGGCTTCAGCTACAGCGGCTGGCATGAATCCGACGGCTCGCACTACTGGCCGTCGCAGATCGACCAAGTCGCCGAACAGGTGCGCGACGCGCTCTTCTCGGGCAAGTTCAACAGCCTGTTCAGTGTGCTGTTCGGGCTGGGCTTCACGATCCAGTTTGCGCGCATGCAGCAGCTTGACCCGCTGCACGCCGACCGCCTCTACCTGCGCCGCCTGCTGGTGCTGCTGGTGCTGGGCCTGCTGCACGCCTGGGTCTTCTGGTTTGGCGACGTGCTGCACGTCTACGCCGTGCTGGGCATCGTGCTGCTGTTTGGGCTGCGACGGGTCAGCGACCGCGGCCTGGTGATGATCATGGTGGGCTGCATCGCCTACCCGCTGCTGGCCAGCTTGGCGCGTGTGGCCTTCGTGTCCAAAGAATTTGTGGCCAGCCGCGTGGCCACGGGCAAGGCTTTTGCGCTCACCAACGACGCCGCGTTTGGCGCCGGTAGCTTCTTCGATGCCGTGCACGAAACCACGCGCCTGATGGCCTACGAGTACGGCAACCTCTACTCGCTGTGGGGCACTTTCGGTTGGTACGTGGCGATGACGCTGACCATGCTGCTGGGCGTGCTGGCTGGCCGCAGGCAATGGGCCCGGCGCATCCCCGAGTTGATGCCGCAAATTCGCCGCCTGACCTGGATCATGCTGGTGGTGGGCCTTGCCTTGTCAGCCACGGCGACCCTGATCTGGGAAGCCAACCGCGTGCCCGGCCCGTCGCTCATCAAGACCTTCGCCGGCCTTTGCTACAACGTGTCGCGCCCCATGGTGATGGTGTTTTACGTGCTGCTCATCGTGCAGCTGTATCACCGCGCGGCCTGGCAGCCCCTGTTCAAACCGTTTGAGTTGGCCGGACGCATGCCACTCACCAACTACCTGATGCAAACCGCCATCTGCACCACGCTGTTTTACGGCTGGGGCTTTGGCCTGTGGGCCAAGGTGGGGCCGGCGGCGGGGCTGGCTTTGTCGCTGGCCATCTTCTTTTTCATTCAGGTTCCGTGGAGCTACTTCTGGCTGCGCAGCCACGAGCGTGGGCCGCTGGAAGCGCTGTGGGCAAGGCTGACTTATGGCCAGCGTGCCAGCACAAGTGCCGAGCAGGCCGTCAAGCTGGCTTGACGTGGAAGTGTTCCATGATCCGGGGCGCTGCCCCGGATCATGGAACTTAGCGCTCACTCAGCCTTCAACTTGAAACGCTGCAGCTTGCCGGTTTCGGTGCGTGGCAGGCTGGTGCGAAATTCAATCTCGCGCGGGTACTTGTAGGG
Source organism: Rubrivivax sp. (assembly GCA_031379155.1). Lineage (GTDB taxonomy): Bacteria > Pseudomonadota > Gammaproteobacteria > Burkholderiales > Burkholderiaceae_C > Rubrivivax. Next base: position 5,571 of record JANNEX010000130.1, on the reverse strand, counting down.
CGCGATGGTCTGCTTGACGAAGTCTTGCAGCAGCTTGGCGGTGGCGGCATTGGCTTCATGGCCAGCGCGCAGCACGACAAAGGCCTTGACGAGCATGCCACGGGCTTCATCGGCGCGGCCCACCACACCGCATTCGGCCACCGCCGGGTGCAGCATCAAGGCCGCTTCCACCTCAGGGCCGGCGATGTTGTAGCCGCCAGAGATGATCATGTCGTCGGTGCGCGCCTGGTAGACAAACTGGCCGTCGTCGTCGATCAGATACGCGTCGCCAGTGACGTTCCAGCCGCCTTGCACGTATTGCGCCTGACGCGCGTCGTCCAGGTACTTGCAGCCGGTGGGGCCTTTCACGGCCAGGCGGCCGACTTGGCCACGCGGCAACTCGTGGCCTTCGTCGTCCAGCACCGTGGCCTGGTAGCCCGGCACGGGCAGGCCAGTGGCGCCCGGCTTGGCATGCGCTTCGTCGGCCGAGATGAAGATGTGCAGCATCTCGGTCGAGCCAATGCCGTCGATGAGTTCGATGCCACTGGCGCTGCGCCACAACTGGCGCGTGGCTGCGGGCAGTGCTTCACCCGCGCTGACACATTTGCGCAGGGATGACAGGTCGTGCGCAGCAACCTGCGCGGCCATGGCGCGGTAAGACGTAGGCGCCGTGAAGCACACACTGGCGCGGTACTGGGCGATGGCCGGCAGCAGCGCATCCGGCGAGGCCTTTTCGATCAGCACCGTGCTGGCGCCCACGCTCATGGGGAATAGCAGCAGGCCGCCCAGGCCGAAGGTGAAGGCCAAGGGCGGGCTGCCGATGAAGACATCGTCGGCGCCTGCGCGCAGCACAAACGGCGGCCAGCATTGGCAGGCCGCCATCAGGTCGCGGTGGAAGTGCAGCGTGCCCTTGGGCACACCCGTGGTGCCCGAGGTGAAAGCGATCAGGCAGATGTCAGTCGCACCGGTGTCGACATTGCTGAAGGTGGGCGCATGCGCGGCGGCACGCGCTTCCAGGTCACCGCCAAAGTGCAGCACATGGCGCAGCGTCGGGCTGCTGGGCAATGCCAGCGTCAACTCATCGCTGAGCTTGGCGTCGCACAGCGCGTGCGTGATTTGCGCCTTGTCGATGATGGCGCTGAGCTCACGCGCGCGCAGCAGCGGCATGCTGCCCACCGCAATGCCACCGGCCTTGAAGATGGCCATGAAACAAGCCGCCAGCATGGGCGAATTGGCGCCGCGCAGCAGCACGCGGTTGCCCGGCACCAGGCCCTGCTCTTGCACCAGCACGTGGGCGATGCGGTTGGCCTGCGCTTGCAAGTCGGCATAACTCCAACGCAGCGCCGGGCCCTGGATGCAAAGGCGCTGGCCGCCGCCTTGTGCCACGGCACGGTCCAGCAGTTCGGTGGCGCAGTTCAGGTGGTCAGGGAATTGCAGCGCGGGAGCGTCAAACATAAAGTCGGGCAGCGCATGCGCTGCGGGCAAACGTTGACGCGCAAAGGTGTCGCGGTGGGCGCTGTGGCCAAGGGTGAATGGCATGCGGGCCATTCTTCGAGCCGCCACGGTGCTTGTCAATCGGGCCCGTCAACCTGGGGCCAGCCGTGGCGCGGCAACCTATCATTGGCGCGACCCCATCGAAACATCACCGCACATGCCACACCACGACGCCAAGCTCGACTTCAGCGCCGACATGAGCTACGGCGACTACCTGCACCTGGACGCCGTGCTAGGCGCCCAGCACCCACGCAGCCCCGACCACAACGAGATGCTGTTCATCGTGCAGCACCAGACCAGTGAGCTGTGGATGAAGCTGATGCTGCACGAGCTGCGTGCCGCCATCGGCCACATCGCACAGGACAACCTGCACCAGGCCTTCAAGATGCTGGCGCGTGTAAGCAAGATCATGGAGCAACTGGTGCATGCCTGGGACGTGCTGGCCACCATGACACCGCCCGAGTACAGCGCCATCCGCCCCTTCCTGGCCAACAGCAGTGGCTTTCAAAGCTGGCAATACCGCTGCATCGAATTCAGCCTGGGCAACAAAAACGCTGCCATGCTCAAACCCCATGCGCACCGCGCCGACTTGCTGGCGTTGGTGAATGCCGCCTATCAGGCACCGTCGCTCTACGACGAAGCGCTGCGCCTGCTGGAGCGGCGCGGCCTTGCTGTGCCTGCCACACACACGCAGCGCGACTGGACCCAGCCTTACGTCGCAGACGACGACGTTGAAGCCGCCTGGCTCACTGTTTACCGCGCACCGCAAACGCATTGGGACCTGTACCAACTGGGTGAGGAACTCACCGACTTGGAAGACGCCTTTCGCCTATGGCGCTTTCGCCATGTGACCACGGTGGAACGTGTCATCGGCTTCAAGCGCGGCACCGGCGGCACGGGTGGTGTGAGCTACCTGCGCAAGATGCTGGATGTGGTGTTGTTCCCCGAAATCTGGCGCCTGCGCACCGATCTGTAGCTGCGGCGCATTCAGCCGGCGCCGGCTTTGCGCCAGGCCTGAAGCAGGGCGCGGTCGCCAGGGCTGCGCTTTTCAATCGCACGGGCAAAAGCCAATGCGCCCATGGCTGGGCCGTGCTGCTGCAAAAACAGGTCCACCGAATCGCCGTGCGCGCGCGACAGTTCGCGCAGCACCCAGCCCAGCGCCAGTTGCACAGGCGGCCTGGTGTCAGCCACACAAGCCGCCAGCAAAGGCATCATTTGCGCAGGCGACAGGAAGACCGCGTTCTTGTCGCTGTAGTGAATCAGGCTGGTCAGCGAGAGGCGCCGCAGCCACAGGTCATTCGACGCATTCCACCTCAAGAGTTGCGGCTGCACGGTGTCGAGGTCGGCTTGCAGCAGGCGCGAATAGATGCCGCTCAGTGCGTCGCTGTGGCACCAGTTGTCGACGCGCGCACTCCAGCCTTTGACGACAGGCCACAGCTGCGCCACGCGCTCAGGTGTCATGGGCTTGCGCACCACCGGCAGATAGGTTTCGATGGCCGCAAAGAGCACGTCGCCGTATTCGGAGTTGCGCCACAAGGCGTCCCAGATAACCAGCACTTGCGCGTCGGGCAAGCGTGAAAACGAAAATCCCTGGCCCACGCGCGCGCGCAAGGCCGGCACAGTGATGCCCAGGTGCGGCAACTGCGAGCCGCGGTCGCGCTGAATCGCCAGCCCCAGCGCCGGGCGGCCTATGGTGCGCAGCGCGGCCAGCACTTCTTCGTGCTGCGCCGAGCAGTCGGGCGCCGATTCAAGCCGCCGCGTCATAGGCCAGTTTGATCCAGCCCTTGAGCGCCGCGTCAATGTCTTTGACCGTGCTGATGCGCGTGGTGGCCTGGCACATGCTTAGCGGCGGCTGCACTTTGAGGCGTGCGTGTGGTGGCAAGTCCTTGACGTTGAGGCCAATCTCCAGGCTGTCTTTGGTGGCCGGGCCGAGCATCAAGAACTGCTTCTTGCGGCGCAGGCTGACGTAGCTCTTCTTGGCTGCCACCTCAAAGTTGCCCAGGGTGTGGATGTGCTCCATCAGTGCTTCGTGCAGGGGCCGCAGCGGCGCCTTGGCGCCGGCGTAGATGGCGTCCAGCGCGTCCGCCGCTGGCGCCGCTGCGGCGCTTGCACCGCCGTCCAGCGCGGGCAGTGGCTGGCCCATGAACAGCGCCACGGTGTTGGCGTCGCCGTAGCTCAGCTGATAGGTCTGCATCAGCCAACTGCGCCGCTCGCCGGTCTTGGCCAAGCCGCTGGCCTTGACGGCGGCATGCAGCTCGGCAATCGTCTTGCCGGTCTTGACCTGGATGTTGCGCAACTGGGTCAGCCTGGCGGCTTGTGGGTCAGTCATGATGGCGCTCCTTTTTGGGGTTAGCTCAGTCGCCTGATGGTCCCATTTTGAATCCGATGCGGCGGGCCATTCAAGAAGCGCGCAATGAAACGGCGCAACAACTGCACCGGCGTCGCCGCGCAAAGCCGCCTTTTTTGCAAGGCAAGCCAGCGCTGCCGCGCCTAGAATTCCGCCATTCCTTGTTGCCGCCGGATCAGACCATGGACACCCGCACATCCCCCGCCCGCGCGCGCATCAGCGCCGTGCAAGAAGCTCTGGCGCAAGCCGGCCTGCATGCCTTGCTGGTGCCGTCGAGCGACCCACACCTGAGCGAGTACTTGCCCGAACATTGGCAAGGTCGGCAGTGGCTGTCGGGCTTTACGGGTTCCATGGCCACGCTGGTGGTCACCGTAGACCGCGCCGCGCTGTTTGCCGACAGCCGCTACTGGGTGCAGGCGCAAGCCCAGTTGACCGGCACAGGCATCGAGCTGGTGAAGATCGCCACTGGCGGCTCCACCGCCCACATCGACTGGCTGGCCCAACACCTGCCACGCGGCAGCACGCTGGCTGTGGACGGCCAAGTGCTGGGCCTGGCCGCAGCCACGGACCTGGCCACGGCCTTGCAAGGCGCAGGCGTGCAACTGCGCACCGACCTTGACCTGTTGGGCAGCGTGTGGCCGCAGCGCCCCACCCTGCCCGCGCAGCCGGTGTATGAACACGTCGCCCCACACGCCACGCAAAGCCGCGCCGACAAGCTGGCCGCCGTGCGCCGCGCCATGGCTGCACAAGGTGCGACCCAGCACTTTGTGTCTACCGTGGACGACGTGGCCTGGATCACCAACCTGCGCGGTGCCGACGTGACCTACAACCCCGTCTTCCTGGCCCACCTGCTGATCAACCTGACGGGTGCCACGCTGTTCATTGGCGCCGGCAAGATCAGCGCTGAACTGGCCGCGCGCCTGGCCGCTGACGACGTGGCCTTGGCGCCCTATGGCGACGCGGCAAAAGCTTTGGCCGCGCTGACGGCGCAGGACACTTTGCTCATCGACCCCAAGCGCATCACCCACGGCCTGCGCGCCCAGGTGGCCGCCACTTGCACGGTGCACGAAGCGATCAACCCCAGCACCTTGCTCAAGAGCCGCAAGAGCGCAGCCGAAGCCGACCATGTGCGCCAGGCCATGGCGCAAGACGGCGCGGCCATGTGCGAGTTCTACGCCTGGTTCGAAGCGGCGCTGGCCGCGGGTGAGCGCATCACCGAACTGACCATTGACGAACGCTTGAGCGCCGCGCGTGCCGCTCGCCCAGGCTTTGTGGGCCTGAGCTTTTCCACCATCGCCGGCTTCAACGCCAACGGCGCCATGCCGCACTACCGCGCCACCGACGAATCGCATGCGGTGATTGAAGGCAACGGCCTGCTGCTGATTGACAGTGGCGGTCAGTACCTGGGCGGCACGACTGACATCACGCGCGTGTGGCCCATAGGCACGGTCAGCGCGGCCATGCAGCGCGACTACACCCTGGTGCTCAAAGGCACCATGAACCTGTCGCGCGCGCGCTTTCCACGCGGCACGCCGAGCCCCATGCTTGACTCACTGGCGCGTGCGCCACTGTGGCAAGCCGGCATCGAATTTGGCCACGGCACCGGCCACGGCGTGGGCTACTTTCTGGCCGTGCACGAAGGGCCGCAAAGCATCAGCAAGGCCGTGCCCGACGCCCACATGGCGATGGAGCCGGGCATGATCACCAGCATCGAACCCGGCGTGTACCGGGCTGGCCAATGGGGCGTGCGC
>JANNEX010000098.1:0-1623 GCA_031379155.1 Rubrivivax sp. | reverse complement strand
TTGACGTGGCAGTGCAAGCAGCTTTGATTGCACTTGTAGCCCAGGTTGACTTGCAGCGTGTCCAGGGTGGTGCGGGTGATGGGCGGAAAACGGGTGGCAGACAACAAAGGCAAGGTGGCGTGCATGGAGGCTCCGGCAAGGCGTCGCGCTGGGCCGCGCGGCGGCGACCTTCACGGTCGTCTGGGCGCGGCCATTGTTACGGATATACGGCGCTGAAGATGTTTGTGGCAGTGACCGCCCTCAAGCTGCGACGGCTGCGGCCGATAGGCAGGCAGGCAGGCTTAGCCCGTCAAAGAACCCCCCCTCAGGCTCCAACCCAATCGCCATGACCCCGACCCTGACCGCCCCGGGCCAAACGCCCGCCCCGGCGCGCGCTGGCGCCAGGCCTGAACGCTTCTTGCAAGAGGTGCGCGCCGCATTGCCCATCTGGGTGCGCGCGCTGCTGGTGCAGGCTGCCGATGGCCTGGAGTCAGCCCAGCAAAGCAACGCCGTGGCCAACGACCGCCAGCACACCCTGCCGGCCTTGCAGGCCCTGCGCGGCGACCTGGTGGGCCTGGTGGACCGCATCACACGGCGGCTGCACCAAGCGCTGTCTGGCGCGGCTTTGGCTGAAGCCGAACCCACACCCAACGCCGCGCTGACGCTGATTGACGAAGCGCAGATCGACGCCGACATCGAAGTTGGCCGCCTGGTGCAGTTCATCCCCTCGACGGCCGACCATGAAATGCAGCGCCTGGCCGCGCTCTGCGGTGGCTTGTACAGGCTGGACCATGTCGACATTGCCCGCTTGCCACTGCCGCCGCTGGCTTGCGCGCAAGCGCTGCGCGAAGGCCTGACTGATGTGTCGGCGGACCTGTCTTCAGACCCCGGCACGCGTCAACTGCTGCTGCGCCACCTGGGCTTGGCTGCCGCTCAGCAGCTCAAGGCCGTGTACACCGCGCAGGCCGATTTGCTGGCCGCCTGGGGCGTGCAGCCTGCGCCTTACCGCCTGGTGCTGACGGCCAGCATGGACCGCCCGGCGGCGGTGCCGACGCCCCTGCCCAACGACACCCCCAGCGCGTCAGCCCTACCCGCAGCGACCAGCGCTTTGCAGCGCCTGGTGGCCCACGCGCGCGACAGCCTGGCCCAGGAAGACGCCGCCGCGCCGCCCGACGGCGCACTGCCTGTGCTGCGCTTGATGGACAGCCCACGCCCTGTGGGCAGTGCGGTCGCGGGCCTGGACCCCCGTGGCGCGGCGCGCCTGATGGAGCGCCTGTTCAGCCACATCGAAAACCAGTTGGCGCTGTCGCCGCACAGCCGCGACTTGCTCAGCGGCTTGCACGAGCCCGGCCGTGTGCTGGTGGCCAGCGAGCCCCAGGTCTGGCAAAACCCTGATCACCCTTGGTGGCGGCTGCTGGACCGTTTGATCTCGCTCGACCCGGCGAGCGAACCTGGCCAGGCCGCCACCCACGACCCTGCTGGCGCCGCCGACCCCGTGGGCAGCGCCATGGTGCAAGCCGTGCAAAGCCTGGCCCGCACGCCCACCGCCAGCCGCGAGGCCTGGCAAGCCGCCAGCGACCAGGTGCAGGCTGCGGCCGACCGCGCGACGCAAGAACAGCAAGCCGCGCTGCAACCGCAAGTCGA
>JANNEX010000086.1:0-6899 GCA_031379155.1 Rubrivivax sp. | reverse complement strand
GCGCTGTCGGTAAAGACCAGCGGCGGCGGCATGTCATCGACGGTGGGGGCCAGCGCTTGGGCAACGGCATTCATGTGGGGCTCCTAGAGAAAACGACCGGATCAAACTTCGTTGGATGCTGCCAGCTTGAGTGCGGGCTTTTCGACACTTTTCAAGGGCTTGAGTTCACCTTCAACCTGGGCGCCCGGGTGCATTTCAAGCAATTCGTAGCGCACATCGCCCACCACTCGGGCCTTGGGTTGCAGTTCAAGCAGATCGGTGCAATGCAAGGGGCCACGAACCTGACCGTTGATGATCACATGGCTGGCAAACACCCTGCCTTGCACGAGGGCATTGTCGCTGATGACGAGGATGCTGCGGCCTTCGCCTTCGGCGACCACGTCGCCGTTGACCTGGCCGTCAATGCGCAGCCCCTCCAGGAATCTCACATCGCCGTTGACGACGGTGCCTTCGCCCACCAGGCTGCGAATCGGCGGCGGCTTTTTCTTGCCAAAACCCAACATGTTTGTCTCCTGGCACTTGAGGTTGGGTGATCACAGCTTGACCGTCTGTGTCGCCTTCGTGGTGCCTTGCAAATCCATCACCCTGACTTGAACGCTTTTTATCACGGCGGCTGCGGGGTGGTCGATCATTCCTTCCACCCTTGTAACCTGCCGAATCTGCAATGCCTGCGGCCCGCCGGGCATGGCCTGGCTCCAGGCTCTACCTTCCAATTGGCCGCTGAGTTGCAGCTCGTATCGGCCTTTGAATTCGGCCGCGCCTTTGCCATTGAGCACCACCAGCATCTGGTAACGCAATTGTCCCGGTGCTTTGGCCTCAGCTTGCAGCCCTCGCAATTGCAGGCCTTCACCGGCTGTGGGCAACAAACGCTCGAAAAAATTCAGGTCGGCTTGCAGCGACTGCTTGTCGGTTTCCAACTGCCGCAATTGCTGCGCCAACTTCTCTTGCGCCACGCGCTCTGACTTGAGCAGGCTGCCCGCCGTGTCGGCCACCTGGCGCGCCTGGGCGTGTTCAGTGCGCAGTTGCGCCACTTCGCCGCGCAGGCGCGTCAACTCGGCCTTGTCGTCGCGGTCAAGCCCGGCTATGTCCTTGCCGAACTCAAAAGCCCACAGCGCAATGGCCGCCGAAAAACCCAACATCACGGCCAGTGCAGCCCAGCGCAAGGGCCAGGGCAAGTGGCTGCGCACGATCATGCGCGGTGCACTCACCGAGAGCCTGCGACGCAGCAATTTCCAACGCATGGCCGTACTTTGGCACCAGGTGGGCTAGGGCCCAGTAACAAGGCCACCCGCAGGTGGCCTTGAAATTGGGTTTAGCGCTTGCTGAACTGCTTGCGGCGGCGCGCGCCGTGCAGGCCAACTTTCTTGCGTTCAACTTCGCGCGCATCACGCGTCACGAAGCCGGCGCGGCTCAGGTCAGGCTTCAGCGCCACGTCGTAGTCGATCAGCGCCCGCGTGATGCCGTGGCGCACCGCACCGGCCTGGCCGGATTCACCGCCGCCGTGCACGTTGATCTTGATGTCAAACGACGCATCATTGGCCGTCAGCAGCAGAGGCTGGCGCACGATCATGATGGAGGTTTGGCGGCCGAAATAATCACCGATGGTCTTGCCATTGATGATGATCTGGCCACTGCCTTTTTTGATGAAGACACGCGCCACGCTTGATTTGCGGCGGCCGGTGCCGTAGTTCCAAGTACCAATCATTGCAGCGTCCTCAAATCTCAAGCGGCTTGGGCTGCTGAGCGGTGTGCGGGTGGGTTTCACCGGCATAGACCTTCAGCTTCTTGACCATCGCATAGCCCAGTGGGCCTTTGGGCAGCATGCCCTTGACGGCTTTTTCAAGGGCGCGGCCGGGGTGCTTGGCCTGCATGTCCTTGAACGGCGTGGCGTAGATGCCGCCCGGGTAGCCCGAATGCCGGTAGTAGATCTTGTCGGTGGCCTTGGCCCCCGTGACACGGAGCTTGTCGGCATTGACGACGATGATGAAATCACCGGTGTCGACGTGAGGCGTGTAAATGGCTTTGTGCTTGCCGCGCAAACGGCGTGCTGCTTCGCTGGCAACACGACCGAGCACCTTGTTGGTGGCGTCAATCACAAACCATTCATGCTTCACTTCGGCCGGTTTGGCGCTGAAGGTCTTCATGAGGGTCTTTCTGTGGGCACGGGCCGCTGTGACGGCACCGCACATGTCGTTCGGAAGCTAAGCTTGCCAAGCCCGCCCATCGGCGCCGCTTGAGGCGGCCTCTCAGGTGCGGGGTGCCGGCAAGTCTTTGGAGATGCATTGCTGCAAACAAACCCAAAGGCGCGCCAGCCATGGCTGACTCCCCAGGCCGAACCCAGGAGAGCCCGCAAGTGTACACCGAGCCAGCAACAGCGGGCCTGACTGACCCCAGCAGGTCCGAGATAGCAGCCCAAGCCTGACCCCTGCAGGAATTGAGGGTTAACCCTAGATTCTTCCGCTAGGATGCGCCAGCACTCGAAGGAGCAAGCCATCATGAATCCTCAAACCGAGCAACTCGAAGCCGCACTGCCCACAGACAAAGCCATGAACGCCAAACATTGGCGCTGGCTGCCCGTGCGCACGCTGTCTGAGCGACACAGACAGCGAGTGCTGGCTCACTTGCTGGCGCTGGACGAACAAGATCGCCATCTGCGCTTTGGCCACGTGGCCAGCGACGAACAACTGGGCCACTACGTCGCCCAACTCAACTTTGAGCGCGACCAGATTTTTGGCGTCTTCGACGACCAACTGGTGCTGGTGGCTATGGCCCACCTGGCCTTTGATGGTGACCCCGACCACCCTGGCATGGCCGAGTTTGGCGTCTCGGTGCACCCGCGTCTGCGCGGCCAGGGCATCGGTGGGCGCTTGTTCCACCACGCCGTCACGCACGCCCGCAATCGGGGCGCCAAGAGCATGGCCATCCACATCGCGCGTGAAAACACGTCCATGCTCAGCATCGTGCGCAGAGCTGGCGCACAGATCAGCTTTGATGGCGCCGAGGCGGTGGCCCACCTGGGCTTGCCGTCGGACACGCTGGGCACACAAATTGGCGCGCTGGTTGAAAGCCAGGCCGCCGACCTGGACTACCGCATCAAGCTGCAAGTGCTGCGGCTGGACCGCTTGTGGCCCAACTTTCTGCACTCTGGAAAGCGCGACGACTGAGACCATGGCGGTGGCATCTTCTGCGGCAAGATAGGCGCCGCATGAACACCCGCAGGCCCCATCAGGCCACCACAAGCAGCCTTGTGTATTCCACCGACAGCGGCCGCATGTGCCCGGCCTGCCGCCAACCCCTGGCGGCTTGCCAATGCGCGGCACGTGCCAAGGCCGCGCCGCGTGGTGACGGCACGGTGCGCGTCAGCCGCGAAAGCAAAGGCCGCAGTGGCAAGACCGTGACGCTGGTGCGCGGACTGGCGCTGGACGAAACCGCGTTGGCCGCCTTGGGCAAACAGTTGCGCAGCACTTGCGGTGCCGGCGGCACCGGCAAAGACGGTGTGCTGGAAGTGCAAGGCGACCACCGCGACCGTGTGCTGGCCTGGCTGTTGCAGCAAGGCTTCGCGGCCAAAAGCGCTGGCGGCTGAGCCAGGCCGATCAGGCCACGCGCCTCAGCGCCAACAACAAATTGTTGGCCGGCATGTCCACCTTTTCCATCATCTCCAAGCCCACTGCCTTGGCTTTAGCCAGCACATCGGTCAGCAGCCGCAGACCCCACTGCGGGTTGCGGCTGCGCAAGTCAGCATCAAAAGCTTCATTGCTGGCTGCCGTGGCCACACCTTCCTCGACATAAGGCCCGTAAAGCAGCAACAGGCCCTGTGGTGCCAGGTGGCGCGCCGCACCTTGCATCAGCGCCGCGCACACGGCCCAGGGCGCGATGTGCAGCATGTTGGCGCAGAAGATCGCGTCCACCGGCGTCGGCACACCGGCCCAGTCCACAGACATGACGTCCAAAGTGAGTGGCATCTCAACATTGGCCAGGCCTTCGCACCAGGCGGTGATGCTGGCCAACGCACGCGGGCTGGCGTCGCTGGGCAACCATTGCCACTGCGGCAGTGCGGCGGCGGCAAAGGCCGCGTGCTGGCCGGTGCCACTGGCAATCTCCAACAAGCGGCCACGCGGCGGCAGCAAGCGCAGCAGCTCGGTCGTGATGGGGCCCTGGTTGCGTTCGGCTGCCGGGCTGCTCTTGCGTGCATCGGTGTTCATGTGCGCATTGTCGGGCGCCACGCTTTACAGCCGCTCACACAACACCCGTGCACCGCCGCGCAGGCGCCAACGTTTCATGCGAACGGGCCGCCAACAAGCCCCCTTCACACCGACACTAGGAGTCTGTTGCATGAACACGAGCAAGCTCACCCTGGCCGCCACCCTGCTGGTGGGCGTTTTGTCCGCCGGCCTGGCGCAAGCGCGCGGCGCCGTGGATGTGCAGTGGCAAGTCACCGTCGCCACCCCTGGCATCCACCTGCCCGGCCATGTGGTGCTGCCGCTGCCGCCTATTCTGCTGCCGCGCGTGGTGGTGACGCAGCAGCCACCTGAGATGGTCTACCGCGAGCCCCGGCGCTGGGATGCGGACGGAGACGGCATTCCCAACCACCGCGACCCGGTCTACAACCCGGGCTGGCAGCGTGATGCGCGCGGTGAACGCTGCGAGTCACGCGACCGTCATGCCTACCGCGACTACCGCGACGACCGCAACTACCGTGACCATCGCGACTGGCAACGCCACGATGACCGCCGTGATGATCGGCGCGATTGGCGTGACGACAGCCGTCACGACCACACCAGCCGTCACCACTGATTCGCTTGGCGGTTGCCCTAGCGCCGCGTCCGCTGCCGCACCTGCGCCAGCGGGCGTTTGCCTTTGAGCTGGCGCTCGATGCCGTCGTTCAAGCTGCTGCGCAGCGCATGCACTGCTTCGACGTGGCCATAGACGCCGGGGAAGCGCAGGTCCAGCCACAGCCACAGCGTGCAGCCGCGCAGCGCCTGCTCCATGCGTTCAAGCCGGCTGTGGCCGTCCACGGCATCCAAAAACCACGGCCGGCCAGCGCGGCCGCTGGTGGAATGGTGATGGCTCCACGCCAAAAATTCCTGCACCAGTGAATCGGTGCGCATGTCCACCGGCGCTTGCGCGTAGATGAAGCGCTCTTTGAGCGTCAGGCGCGAAGCGCTCTTGTCCAGCTCGGCCGCCAGTTCAAGCATCTGCTCCAACTCAGCCACCGCAAAGTGCGCGTCGTCCAGGCGCAGTTGCTGCATGAAAACGCCCAGCACGTCGCCCAGCCGCGTCTTGTGCAGGCGCGATGAAATCGTCTCCACATGCCAGCCGTTGGGCGCCACCGGCGCTTTGAAATCGCGCGGTGCGCGCGGCGTCTTGGCCAGCAATTCTTTGAGCGTGCGCGCCGCTGTGGGCTCGGCGTCTTTGAGCACACCCACAAAGCCTTCTTCATGGATGCCATAGCGCCCGGCGCGGCCGGCAATCTGGTGCACTTCTCCTTCGTCCAGCGTGCGGTCGGCCACGCCATCAAACTTCGTCAGCGTGCTGAAGAGCACACGGCGTATGGGCAGGTTCAGGCCCATGCCGATGGCGTCGGTGGCCACCAAAATGTGGCTGTCGCCCTGCGCAAAACGTTCAGCCTCGCGGCGGCGCACTTCGGGCGGCAGCGCACCGTAGATCACGCTCACCGGGTGGCCATTGGCGGCAATCGCGTCGCGCAGCGTCAGCACGTCGCGGCGGCTGAAAGCCACCACCGCGTCGCCCAATTTGAGTGACGCCAAGGGCACCGGCTGGGGCAGCATTTCCACGTGCTGCTTGCGCTCAAAGACACGCACCGTGCAGCGTTCGCCGCACAGGCCCAGCAGGTTTTCAATCGCCGGCACGGCGTAGGCGCTGCAAATGATGATGACTTCGCTGGCCGGCACCGCCACGATGGCCTGCGTCCAGGCCCAGCCGCGGCTGGCGTCGAAGATCATCTGCGCTTCGTCGATGACGGCCACGTCCAGCAAGTTGTTGGTGCTGACCATCTCGATGGTGCTGCTGACCACACGCGCGCCCGCTGCCGGCACGTTTTCTTCGCCGGTCAGCAGCGAGCAGGCGACGCCGCGCGCTACCAGGCGGTCCCGGCCTTCCAGCGCCAGCAGGCGCAGTGGCGCCAGGTAAGCGCCGTCCAACGCCTGCGCCAAACGCTCGAACGCGGCGTGCGTTTTGCCGCTATTCGGCGGGCCCACGTAAAGCGAAATCTGGCGCTGCGAACGCCGCGCCTTGGGAAAGGTGTCAGGGTAGCCTTGAAACGCCAGCTCACGGTTCAGGCCTTGCAGCGTATTGAGCTCGGCCACCTGGTGTTCCCAGCGGTCTTGCGCGCGTGAGCACGCAGCCAGCAATTCTTCCAAGGTCTGCGGCGTGGCGCATTCGGCTTGCAGGCGTGGCAGCAATGAAGGCAGGTGCTGCGGCTGCAAAGCATCGCTGCGCGCCACCAGGCGCGTCAGATGCGTTTGCAATTCGGCCGCGTACGGATAGCGCGGCACGGGGCCCAGGCCTTGCAGCAGACTGTCCTTGTCGCCGTCACGAAAGTAAGCCCACACCGCCTCAGGCTGGGCCGCCACTCGAAAGGCCACCGGCACCTGCCAGGCCGGTTCACTCAAAGCCAGCGTGTCGCTGACCAGCCAAGTCCACTGCCCGGCACGGCGTGTGATGCCTATGCCCTCGAGCGCGGCCGTGCGCTCCAGCATCAAGGCGCGTGTCTCAGGCCCCGTGCCCACGGCGTCCAGATGGGCCAGCGCGCTGTCCATCAAGGCCGGCTCTATCCAGCGGCTGGGTCGCCCACCCGACACCGGTTTGCTCAGCAGCACAAAGCCCTGTTTGTCCAGGTGCAGCTCGAAGCCTTTGCTGCCCTCAGTCACGTAGTCAGC
>JANNEX010000071.1:0-2430 GCA_031379155.1 Rubrivivax sp. | reverse complement strand
TCGCGGCGGCGCAGACCCATTTCGCCAGCAAGCGCGCCTTTGCCGTGTGGGACCCGCGTGTGTTGGCCGACTACGCGCAGCACGGCATGGCCCCTGACCCTGCACAAGGCCCGCAGGCCGTGCGCCTGGCGTTCGAGCGTGGCGTGGAAACGCGCATCTACAACACCCTGCCCCACCACCTGGGCAGCCTGCTGCGCCGCCACCCGCCCGGCTGCCCCGTGTCCTACCTGGGCGGCACCCGTTCCCCTGAAGGCCGCCAGGCTGGGCTGGCGGGCACACGCGCGCTGGTGCAGGAAAGGCTGCGCTGGATCGAAGGTTCGCACCTCTTCCCCATGGAGCAACCCGAAGCCACAGCGGCGGCAGTGCTGGGCTTGCTGGCAGCTCAGGGTTGAACCCATCCGCCCCCTGAACAGAGGGGTCAGAAGAGCCGCGAATTACCCCGGGCCGCACGGGATAAGCCTTGACGTGCAGGCGGGGCAAGGGTCCACTGGGGCGATGAGATCTTTCAAGGTGCAGGCCCGATGAAGTTCAGCCTTTTGACAGCGGCCAGCCTGGCCTTGCTGGCCTTGCCCGGCACCGGCCACGCCTTGGCGGTGAACTACAGCCTGTCTTCAACGCAACTGTGTGTTGGCGCCATCGGCTGCGGCGTCAACTCGCAGGTCTTGGGCGGCTCGCTCAGGGTAGGCTTTGAGCCGCTGACCGCCACTGCGCTCAACCCCGCACCCAACAGCTTTGCCAGCCTGGGGCAACTGGTGGTGTCGTGCGTGGGTGGCGGCACAGCCTGTGGCTCGGTGTCCTTGGCAGGCCTCAATCTGTACTTGAACGTCTCGCAGTTGGCCCCTTCGCTGGGCAATGCCAGCTTTTCTGCGGGCGCTTTGACCGGCACGGCATCGGGCACAGCCAGCACCGCCACCGTGAGCTGGGCCAGTGGCGCCAACGTCACCATCGGCACCATCAACTACGACCTCTTTGCCGACCAGGTGGCGCTGCTGCCGCCGTCCTCGGGCCTGGGCGCGGCGGGCATCACCGCCTTGGTCGGCGTGGTGCCCGAGCCTGCGCAGGCTGCCTTGTTGGCGCTGGGCCTGGCCGCCATGGCCCTGCGCCGCTGGCGCCAGCAAAAAGCTTGAGCCGCCTGAGTGATTGGCGCGGCTTCAATCTTCGAAGCGCCCCAGCCTGGCCGCCGTGCCTCCGGCCTTGAGGTTCTTGGTGCCGGGCATGACCAGCACGCAGTTGTCATAGGGCGTAAGCCACAGCTCGTCCCCGTCACGCGCCAATGGCGTGCCGGCCTTGGGCACCACACCCAGGCCTGACACGGGCAGCAGGAAGTGAAAGTCGGCCGACAGCGCCACCACGGCCTGCGTCACGCGCACCAGGCGCTGGCGCGCTGGCAGCGGCAGGCGTGTGTGCGCCGCCATCCAGGCCGCGTCGGCCAAGCCGGTGAGGCCCAGGAAGCGCACCAGGGCGTCAATCGCCACGTCGGCCGCCGCCTTTTCCCAGTGCTGGCCACATTCGATGAGCAGCGCACGCTTGGCGTCCAGCGGGTCACCAAATCCACCGCGCTCGACCATGCGCAGGCCTGCGGGGTGGCCGGTATCGACGAGCAGAAATTCGGGCATGCCCAGTTCGCGCGCAAAGAGCGCGTTTTTGTCCGCCGTGCCGCACACCATCAGCGGCGCGCAGTCCTCGCTCATGCTGTGAATGTCCAGCAGCCACTGGGCTTCATCGACAAAGGGCCGCAGTGCACGCGCGCGCTGCAACTCGACGCTGCGGCGCGGGCCCAGCAGCACGTCGTCGCCCCAGACGCGGTTCAGGTCTTCGTCGACACAGCGTGAAGGGAAAGGGTCGGCGGGGTCGAAGCTGGCGTAGGCCTGCACGTTGGCGAAGGCCAGCGTGAGCTTGCCGCGCCGCGGTGCAAAGCCCAGCTTGAGCAACCAGTCCAGCGCAATGGCGCCGCAGATTTCATTGCCATGCGTCAGCGCTTGCACCATGACGGCCGGGCCAGGCAGGCCAGAGTCCAGCACATGCACCCAGTCGACGCCGCTGTTGCCACGCTGCCAGGGGTTGATGTCGGGGGCTTGCAGTTCTATGGACGGGGTTTCAGACATGGCCTTGCCCGGGTGTGAAGTGGTGGTGAATGGCGTCCAGCAATTGCATCAGATGCGCTTGCAGCGTGGCGAAACCTTGGTGCTTTTGCAGTGTGGACTCAACCATGTACAGGCGCTTGTTGACCTCCAGCTGCAAGCTGTGGCGACCCGCGCCAGGATCAGAAAAAGCGCGCACCAGTTCTACGCCCTTGAAGGGGTCGTTGACCTTCACGCTGTAGCCGCAGCCTTGCAAAAAGTCGCGCACAAAATGGGTGAAAACGGGTGCGCAAGTGGTGCCGTCGCGGTCGCCCAGCACGATGTCGGCGCGTGGCTGGCCCGCGCCGCC
>JANNEX010000053.1:0-4397 GCA_031379155.1 Rubrivivax sp. | reverse complement strand
GCGTGCCCCATGTGCAGCGTGCCCGTCACGTTGGGCGGCGGCAGCTGGATGCAAAACGAGGGCTTGGCCGGGTCCAGCGTGGGTGCGGCCGCGCCCACTTCGGCCCACACAGCGCCCCAGCGGGCTTCAATGGCGGCGGGTTCGAAAGACTTGGCAAGCTCGGTCATGATGGGGCGGCGGGTGAGACGGTTTGGCGGCGCAACCGTGGCGGCCGCGACAAAGCGATACAAGCTGGCGTTCAAAGCGGGGTGTGCCCCGTCAACGCCAGCCCGCAGAATTGAGTTTGAATTGTAGGTGGCCGCCCAGGTGGGGCGGACCAGACCTCAAGGGAGAGCAAGACATGACGAAGAATCAAATGAAGCGCTGGCGCTTGCGCCCTTTGGCAACTCTGTTGCCAGCCCTGTTGGTGGCCTGCGGCGGTGGCGGAGAAGCCGACATAGCGAGCAGCGGCAGTTGCAGCGTGGCTGAGCACAAAGCCTGGCTGGGCGACTACATGAACGAGTGGTACTTTTGGTACCGCATCTCGCCGCAGCCCAACGCCAGCGCCTACGCTGATGTGCAGAGTTATTTCGACGCGCTGCTCTACACGGGAGGCACGGCGCCATTCCCCAATGACCGCTACAGCGGCAGCCAGACCACCGAGTCCTTCAACCGCTTTTTTGGCGACGGTGCTTCGCTGGGCTACGGCGTGTCGGTGGCGGGACTTGAGCTGGCGCGCAATGGCAGCCTGCCGCTCATCGTGCGCTATGTTGAGCCGCTGTCGCCAGCGGCCGCACAAAACATCCAGCGTGGCGACCGCGTCATGCAGATCAACGGCCAGGACGTGGCCACCCTGATCACCGCCGACGACTTCTCGGCGCTGAGCCCGCAGCAAGCCGGCGACACGTTGGGCCTGGTGCTGCGCAGGAACGGGGTGGAGCGCAGCGTGAATATGCGCGCCGAAGTCTTCAACCTCACACCCGTCACCGGCACCACCGTGGTCACCACGGCGACAGGCCGCAGGCTGGGTTATGTGTCGGTGAAGGACATGATCTCGCAAGCGCTGGCGCCGCTGGAAACGGCCTTCAGCCGTTTCCGCGCCGAAGGTGTGCAAGACGTGGTGCTGGACCTGCGCTACAACGGCGGCGGCCTGGTGTCCACAGGCGCTACGCTGGCGTCTTACGTGGCCGGCACACGCGGCAATGGCCTGAACTACGCGTCGCTGCTCTTTAACGACAAACGTGCCAACACCAACAACACCAGCTATCGCTTTACGGCGCAGAGCTCGGCGCTGGGCCTGCCGCGCGTGTTTGTCTTGATGGGCCGGCGCACCTGCTCGGCCAGTGAACAAATCATCAACGGCCTGCGCGGTGCTGGTGTCGACGTGGTGGCCATCTGTGAGGCCAGTTGTGGCAAACCGGTGGGCTTTTTGCCAACGCCGGCCTGCGGGCGCACTTACAGCGTGGTCAATTTCGAAAGTGTCAACCAGCGCAACGAAGGCCGCTATTTCGACGGCTTTGCGCCCACCTGCGCCGTGGCTGAGGACTTCAGCGCGCCACAGGGTGGCAACACCGACCCGCTGCTCAACGCCGCGCGTCTGCATGCCGACACCGGTGTTTGCCCGGCCGGCAGCGCAGGCCGCGCAACGCCACTGTCAGCCAGCCGCACGGCAGCACCGGCGCGCTCGCTGTTTGAAGGTGACAGCCCGGGTGGCATGGTGCCGCGCTGATCAGACATTGATCGCCGGCTCACGTTTTGCTCAGGCCTGGGCTTGGCCTTGCCAGGGCCTCGCAGCGTGTAGCGCAACTTACCTGCCGTTGCCTGAACCGGCCGTCTCCGCGCTTGCGCCTGCGAGCGTGGCGCACGACAGTTCGGGACAGTGCTTTGCCTAGCATGAAGTTGCGGCTTCAGCGACGCCGAGCAGCCAATTGGCGGCCATCCGGTGTGCCAAATTTCTCGCAGTACTTGAGGATTTGCATGGAGAACAAGAACAAGAAGGCCTGCTGGCTGGTGCTGGCTGCTCTGGCATTGGGTTCATGCGCGATCCAGGTCGACGAATCGACGCGAGTGTTGCGCGAGCGCTCAGCGGCCCTGTTTGGCACCGTGCAACCCGTCAGCGAAGCCGAGGTTGCGGCGCCGCAAGCCGTGCTGGGGCGCGCGCTGTTCTGGGACACCCGTTTGTCGCTCGACGGCAAAACCGCCTGCGCCAGCTGCCACGCCCGTGCCGACTGGAGCGCCGACCGCCGGCCGCTGTCCATCAACGCCAAAGGCGAGCCCACAACCCTGCACTCGCAGCCCATGTTCATGGCCCAGGACCAGACCGCGCTGCGCTGGTATGGTGATCGCAAGGACGGCAGCCACCAGGCCGAAAAGTCCATCACCGGGTCGATGGGCATGCCTACGGCTCAAGCCATGGTGCCTTTGCTCGACAAGTACAACTACGGCGCCATGTTCAAGGTCGCCTTCCCGGAGCAGGCCGAGCCGCTGTCACCGGCCAACTATGCCAAGGCGCTCCAAGCCTATGAGCGCACGCTCAGGACACCCGCTCCTTTTGACGATTTTTTGCGCGGCGACCACGCGGCGCTGACGCCGCTGCAGCTTGAAGGCCTGGACCGCTTCATGGCCAGCGGCTGCATCGCCTGCCACAGCGGCCCGCTGCTGGGCGGCAATTCGCTGCGCAAGTTCGGCCTCGTCAAAGACTACTGGCTTGCCACCCGCTCGGCCAGGGTGGACGAAGGCCTCTTCACCGTCACCAAACAGCCAGACGACAAATACGTTTTCCGCGTCGCCATGCTGCGCAACATCGAAAAAACGTCGCCCTACTTCCATGACGGCTCGGTGGCCTCGCTGGACCGTGCCGTGCGCGTGATGGCTGAAGTGCAACTGGGCCGCACCCTGCCCGACAAAGATGTGTTGGCCATCGTGGCGTTTCTGGGCTCACTCACAGGTGCGCTGCCGGCGCACTATGCGCCTCCGGTCGCCACCTCAGTGGCCGCGCGCTGAAGCCATGTTGCTGCACCGCGTTGCCGCATTTTTTGTCGCCCTGTTGTGTCTGCAAACCGCGCACGCCCAGCAGCCCATCCTGATCGGCCAAAGCGGCGGCTTTACCGGCGGCCAGGCTGAATATGCCAAGGACGTGAGGGTCGGCATTGAGGCCGCCTTTGCCACTGCCAACGCCAGCGGCGGCATAGCCGGGCGGCCGCTCAAACTGATCACCGCTGACGACGGCGGCAAACGCGAAGCGGTGCTGGCCAACACACGCAAGCTGGTCGAAGTGGACAAGGTGCTCGCCCTCATCGGCTACACCAGTGGCGCCGGCACCGAAGGCAGCCTGGACTACATCAGCAAAGCAAAGATTCCCGTGCTCTCGCCGGCCACCGGCAACATGGGCATCCGGGCCAGCTTCAACCCTTATCTGTTCCACACCCGCGCGGGTTATGGCGATGAGATGAACAAGATCATCGGCCACGTCAGCCAGCTGGGCTATTCACGGGTGGCACTGGCCTATTTGAGCGATGTAGGGCCGGCCAACCTCAAGTCCATGCAGGACGCGCTGGCGGCGCGCCAGATGAGTGCGGTGGCGGTAGTGGGCCTGGACCGCAACGCCGAAGACTTCAGCGCACAAGTCAACACCTTGCTGGCGGCCAATCCGCAGTTGGTGGTGTTCATCAGCAATGCCAAGCCCATCACGCTCATCGTCAAGGGCATGCGCCAGCGCGGTTACGGCGGTCAGTTCGCCACCAGTTCATTTTCGGGCTCGCGGGTCGTGGCAGACCTGAAAGAGCATGCCAGCGGGCTGATCCTGATCCAGGTGCTGCCGCAGCCGCGGCGCAACTTCCTGCAGTTCCACAAGGAATTTCATGACGGCCTGAAGCAGGTAGCGGCCGGTGTGCAGCCCAACTACACCATGCTTGAAGGCTACATCGCCGCCCGCGTGCTGATTGAAGGCTTGAAGACCGC
Organism: Rubrivivax sp.; assembly: GCA_031379155.1. GTDB lineage: Bacteria > Pseudomonadota > Gammaproteobacteria > Burkholderiales > Burkholderiaceae_C > Rubrivivax. The sequence continues at coordinate 458 of JANNEX010000053.1, read as the reverse complement.
CGGCCCCGGCGCCACACGCGCGCAACTGGTGACGGCGCTGGAAGCACAAAACAATCTGGACTTTGGTGGCTACCGCGTGCGCTTTGCGCGCGACAAACGCGACGGTTCGCAGTTTGTCGATCTGGGTGTGGTCAACGACGCCGGCCGGCTGGTGTTCTAACGCCAAAGGTCAGCGGCACCTCTGGCGCTGAGGCTTACATGAACAGGTGTTCACCAGCGTTTTCGCCGCCCAGCACGACGTAGTTGACTTTTTTCAGATCGGCCAGCACCTGGCCACCGGCGTAGCTGATGCTGCTTTGCACGTCTTCGTGCATCTCGCGCAGCGTATCGGCAAGCTGGCCTTTAATGGGCTCGAGAATGCGTTTGCCTTCGACGTGTTTGTACTCGCCCTTGTTGAAGTCGCTGGCGCTGCCGTAGTACTCCTTGTAGCGCTTGCCGCCCTCCTCCACCGTGGCGCC
>JANNEX010000016.1:0-11897 GCA_031379155.1 Rubrivivax sp. | reverse complement strand
CGGGCGAGCGCCGAACATTCAGCGTGCGCGCCTTTGATGCCGATGGGCGCGAAGTCAGGCCACGGGTCACTTGGCGATCGACGCGGCCTGCGCAAGTGGCTGTGGACGCCAGCGGCCAGGTCGAGGCCTTGTCGTCGTTGGGCGCAACCCAGCTCATCGCGCAGTCCGACGGCGTGGAGTCGGCACCCGTGCTGATCAGCGTGGTGCAGATGGCCCCCGGCGTGCTGCTGGTCGACGACAAACAAATCGTCTCCGACCCGGTGGCGGTGGATCCCAACGCCGAGCCTGACCCTGACAACCCTTACGAAGTGTTGATCTCGGGCATCACACCGCCCGCCGTGGGCAGCCTGCTGCTGGGCCGCGAAGGCAAAAGCGTGGGCGGCGAAGTGCTGGCCGCGCAGCTTGAAGGCGCAGCCGTGCGTGTGCGCCTGCGCCTGGTATCGCCTTCGCGCCTGGTGCGCAGCGCGCAGATCAATGAAGTCATCGACCTGTCGCGCCTGGCGCTTGAAGTGCCGCCCGAAGTGGCCGCGCTGTACGACGTCAAACTCGTTGGCGACGAATACGTCTTCACGCCCAAGCCGGCCGCTGCCTTGCACTTGAACGGTCAGGTCATGAGCGACCCAGACGCGCGCAAACGCACATTGGCCAACCCCAGCGAAGCGGGCCGCGCGCGCCCGGCTGCGGTGCGGAAAAAGAAGTTCGGCTTGCTGGAATGCGAGCTGATCACGGCGGAGTCGGATTTTTCATTGGCCCAGCCGGTGCAGTTCAGCCTGAAGTTCGAGCCCAAGCTGGAGCTGGACTACGACGCCGTGGCCGGCCTGCGCAGCCTCGTGCTCAAGGGCCAGCTGGGCACCAAGATCAAGGCCGCCCTGGTGCTCAGCGCAGCCGGGCTGGTGAACCTGAGCTGTGATGCCGCGCTGTCCCGGCGTTTGCAGAAATTTCCCGGCTGGGTGGGCCTGGCGCTGAGCAGCGAATTGCTCGCCGGCCCCGGCTTCGAACTTGAGGCGGTGGCCTCGGTGCCGCTGATTGGCGTGGAACTGGTGGCCGAAGCCAAGGGGCCCTTCGAAGTGGGCCTGGTGTGCAGCAACGGCGAATGCAGCGTGCTGCGCCAGTACGACCCCGTGACCACTTTCACACCGAGCTTGAAAGTGCCCGGCTTTGACGCCCTGCGCACCGAGGCCTTCATGTTCGGCTATGGCTTTGCCAAGCTCAGAGCCGGCGCTACTTTTCTGGCCAGCTTGCGCGCCGACGTCATCACGGCGCGCGCCGGCATCAAGCTCGAAGGCAGTTTTGCGCCGCCTTCCACCCAGGTGGCGCCGGCCGCCGTGGACTACCGGTCAGACTACAAACTGCTGCGCCTGATTGAGGTGGCCGCAGGTTCAACCAACAAGGCCGGCGAGTCAGCCTTTCGCAAACTGCTGCAAAAGCTGGGCATCTTCAAGTTCAGCACGCTCAAGACGCAGATCAGCCAGACCCTGGGCACGTCGCCCAAAGGCGCACTCACGGTGGACCGCGCCAGCGTGGTCGACGGCAGCCGGCTGAACTTTGAAGTCTCACTCGACCCGGCCACGGTGGAGTTCCCGCTGGTCGGCTACAACGTGCAGCGTGTGCGCGTCTTTCGCGCCTCACCGGGGCGCGCGGCGCGCGAAGTGGCCAGTGCCGACATGGCCAGCGGCAAGTTAAGCGCCAGCCTGAGCTGGGTCGCCGAAGGCACGGCGAGTGAAGCACCCGGCGGCGAGTTTTTTCTCTTCGTCGACACCGTGCTGCCCACGCCCTTCAGCCTGGAAATTGCCAAGGCCCAGGTGGTGCCCATCTTGCTGAGCGGCCAGATGCAGATCGCCTTTGTTGAAACCACCACCACCAGCAGCGCCAGCCAGAGCAGCGAGACCGTGCGAACGGTGAACCTGGCCAGTGCGGTCGAGCAAAGCGCCGACGGCAAGCACTTGCTCATGGTGGGCCCGGCCGTGACGGCCAGCATCGATATCGATTCAACCAGCCGCGCAGAGATAGACCGCGCGCCCTGCCTGTGGACCAGCGTGACCAAAAAACAGGACAACACACATGCCAATGAAGTGCCGCTGAACAACGGCAACCTGGACTTCACTTTCAACGGCAACAACTGGCGGCTGACCGAGGTGTCGATGCGCACCGTCAACCAGCAGACCGTGGTGCAAAGGACCACCGCTGAGCAAGCCAAGGGTGACTGCAGCGGCAGCGATCTGTCACCGCAGGTTTCCAACTTCGATCGCCAGGGCTTCCTCAAGACGCTGAACATGCCGTTTTCGGCCACCCTGGGCGCCTGGTTTTCGGGCAGCCTGGCGGTGGACGCTGAGGGCAAGCGCAGCCTGGACTTTGCGCAGGGCGGGGCGCAGGGCTTCACCATCACCGACGGCAGCGTGTTTCAAACCGCCAACCTCACGCTGAAGCTGCGCGAAGGGCCGCCATCACAGTCCAAGGTGGACCTGGCCTTGTCACTGAGCGCGCCGGCCAAGGCCGATGCCGAAAGCCCGCTCACCTATGGCGTTAGCCTGCTCAACCGCGGCCCGCGTGCGGCCACCGGCGTGCGCGCTGAATTCAGCCTGCCGCCGGGCTTCATCATCGTCAGCACCAGCGGCTGGACGGGCTGCTTCATCCAGGGCTTGTCGGCCATCTGCGAGGCCGCTAGCCTGGCCAAGGACGAACAACGCAGCTTTCAAATCGACGTCAAAGCGGCCAGCGCGGCGGGCGTTTTTGTGGTGCGCGGCCGCGTCTCGGCGGCCGAGCTCGACAGCAATTTCAGCGACAACCACGCGCAAGCGCAGACCGAGATTCCTTAGCCACGCCCCTGCCCGACGGTGCGGCTGGGTTCAAGCCCCATCAACCCATCCCGGCGGACGGGTAAATCCTGGGTCTTGTGGCTGACACTGCACCGTCACAGAATCGCTCCCCTGACCCACAACCCCCAACATCCCCGGAGAAACACATGGGCTTGCTCGACTCGGTTATCGGCGCACTCGGTCAACAACAACAAGGCGGTGGCGGGGGCGGCCAAGGCGCGCTCATCGGCGCCGTCATCAGCATGCTGGGCCAAGGCGGCGGACAAGCCGGCGGCCTGGGCGGCTTGGCTGGCCTGGTGGCCAAGATGGGCCAAAGCGGCCTGGGTGACATGGCGGCTTCGTGGGTGGGCACGGGGCAGAACCAAAGTATCTCGCCCGATCAATTGGGCGGTGTGCTGGGCCAGGACACGGTGTCCAGCATGGCCGGCCAACTGGGCATGAACCAGGGCGACCTGTTGGGCCAACTGACGCAGATGCTGCCGCAGCTGGTGGACAAGCTCACGCCGCAAGGCCAGGTGCCGCACGGCGACCTGGGCAGCATCCTGGGCGGCATGCTGGGTGGCCAGCAGGGCGGACAGGCGGCGGGCGCGGGCGGCGCAGGCGCCGGTGACCTGATCGGCATGCTCGGCGGTTTGCTCAACAAGCGCTAAGTTTCATGGTGCGGGGCAGCGCCGCGGATCATGGAACACTTCCACAGTAAGCACCAAAGCTAACGTCTTAATTAGGCAGATGGTTGTCGGCGCCCAAAGGCCGGGTCTATGCGCAACAGGGCTGCGGCGGCAAACGATGGCAGCGTGGCCAGGCAGCCCCAGATGAAAAAGTTGACGTAGCCCAACTGGCTTTGCAGCCAGCCGGCCCACATGCCCGGCAGCATCATGCCCAGGGCCATGAAGCCGGTGCAGATGGCGTAGTGCGCAGTCTTTTGCAGCGCGTTGCCATCGGCACCGCCGGCCACCAGCAGCATGAATACCATGTAGGCGGTGAAACCAAAGCCGTAGCCAAATTGCTCCACCGCCAAGGCAGCGCTGATCAGCGCCACGCTGCTGGGCTGCACGATAGCCAGCAGCACAAACAACACATTGGGTGCGTGCATGCAAATCATCAGCGGCCACAGCAGCTTGTTCAAGCCGCCGCGTGAGATGACCCAGCCGCCCAGCAAGCCACCGGCGGTGAGCGCAATGACACCCACCGTGCCGTAGGCAATGCCCACGTCCTGTGTGCGCAGGCCCAGGCCACCGGCGGCGCGGCTGTCCAGCAAAAACGGCGTCACCAGCTTGAGCAACTGCGCTTCGGCGAAGCGGTAGAGCAGCAAAAAGGCCAGGATGCGCGTGATGTCGGGCTTGGCAAAAAAGGCCACAAAGACCTTGAAGAAGTCGGCCCAGAAAGTGGCGCTGCGCGGCACCGGGCCGTCAACGGCCGGGCGAGGCAAAGCCCACAGGTGAAACAGCGCAGCGCCAACAAACACCGCCGTCAGCAGCCAAAACACCCAGCTCCAGGCCAGTACCGCGCTGCCTTGTTGTTCAGTTAGCCAGCCGGCCAGATAGACCAGGCCGCCCTGGCCACCGAGCATGCTCAGGCGATAGAAGGTGCTGCGCACGCCGACAAACGCAGCCTGGGTGTGCGGCGGCTGCGCCAGCATGTAAAAGCCATCAGCCGCAATGTCGTGCGTGGCCGAGGCAAAGGCCATCAACCAGAACATGGCCAGCGTCATCTGCAAAAACTGCGGCGCTGGCAGCGTGAGTGCCACCAGCGCAAAGGCCGCGCCGACCGCAAACTGCAAAGCGACGATCCAGCGCCGCTTGCTGCCCCACAAATCCACCAGCGGGCTCCACAGCGGCTTGATGACCCAGGGCAGGTAGAGCCAGCTGGTGTAGAGGGCTATGTCGGTATTGCTAACGCCCAGGTTCTTGTACATGACGACGGCCAGCGTCATCACCACCACATAGGGCAGGCCTTGGGCGAAGTACAGCGTGGGGATCCAGCGCCAGGGGTTCACGGCCGTCATGGGAATGGATGTTCACATGGATCGGCGCTGATTTCGGACACGCTCATCCCGACCCGATTTGCCACCAGGCTGCAAGAGACACCCGCGGCCGGCGCAAGCCGGTTGTTGCACCCGCGCCAAAGTGTTGGTTAACCCCGATTCAAGGGGCGGGGCGTGACGGCAAACTTGTTCGGTCAATTGCCCACTTTGGCGAACGACAGCCAGCGCCTGCAAGTCGCCCTGGCCACAATAGAACATCACCCCAGGAGTCACAACAAATGCGATTGCATACCCTCGTTGGCAGCCTGACGCTGCTGGGCATGGCCACCCATGCATTTAGCCAAACCGTTGAGCGCGTGGAAATCACGGGCTCCAGCATCAAGCGCATTCAGTCCGAAGGTGCCTTGCCCATTCAGACCATCACGCGCGAAGACCTTGACAGATCGGGCATCAGCAGCGCCGAGCAGCTGCTGTCGCGTCTGGCCTCCAATGGCAACGGCCTGACCAACATGATCACCAACCAGGGCGGTGACTTCCTCAACAGCCTGTCGACCAAGCCGCACAACAACGGCGCTGCTGCGGCTTCACTGCGCGGCCTGGGCGATCAGTACACGCTGGTGCTGCTCAATGGCCGGCGTTTGGCCACGCACGGGCTGAATGGCCAGTCGGTGGACTTGAACCAGATTCCGATGGCGGCCATTGACCGCATTGAAATCCTCAAGGACGGCGCTTCGGCCATCTACGGCACCGACGCCATTGGCGGCGTCATCAACTTCATCTTGCGCAAGAACTACAACGGCATTGAGGCCTCGGCCTTCATGGACACCACGCAGCATGGCGGCGGCAACATCGCACGCGCCTCCATCGTGTTCGGCGCTGGCGACTTGGCCAGCAATGGCTTCAACGTCACTGGCAGCCTGGCCTACAAGACCAATACGCGCCTGCGCGGCAGCCAGCGCAGCTTCAACGACGGTGTGCAGCCAGAACGCGGCCTGGCGCCTGACACCACGGGCGCGCCCTACGCCAACATCAGCACCGGCAGCGGCACGGCGATTGCCGGTGCTTTTCAACTGCCCGGCTATCCCACCGTGGCCAACGGCTACACACGCGTCAGCCTGCTGGCCCTGAACAACCAGTGCGGCACCTATGCCGACATGGGCGTCTATCGCGGTGACATCACCGGCTTCCCGCGCAACAACGCCGCCTGCGCCTGGGACTACGGCCGTCAGTGGAGCATGATGCAGCCGGTAGACGATCTCAATTTCGTCGGTCGCGGCACCTTCGCGCTGGGCAAGGACCACACCGCCTTTGTTGAGTTGACGGCCTCGCAGGTGAAGTCCGCGCTTGAGTACACGCCCATTCAGCTGACCGCCGCAGCCTACCGCTACCCGGCGGCCGGGGCTTACTACCTGAATTTGGCGACGCTTGCGCCCACCTACTTCAAGCCCACCAACACCAACGCCGCCGACACGCGCGTGTTCTTCGACGCCACCAAACCGCTGGCCATACGCTGGCGCTGTCTGGAGTGCGGCCCGCGCCAGCAAGACACCACCACCGAAGCCTTCCGCGGCTTGGTGGGCATGGAAGGCACGCTGGCTGAATGGGACTACAAGTTCGGTCTGTCTGCCGGCCGAAGCGAAGGCAAGACCAAGCTGGGCGACGGCAACATGTACACCGCGCCTTTGGCGGCGGCCATGGCGTCGGGCCAGATCAACCCTTTCCTGGCGCCCGGTCAGAGCCAGACGCCTGCTGCGCTGGCACTGCTGGACTCGGCCAAAGCCAGGGGCGCTTCGCTGTACGGCGGCAAGACATCGGTGACCGAATTTGACAGCACCTTCTCGCGCGAGCTTTTCAAGCTGCCCGGCGGCGCCTTGTCGGCAGCGCTGGGTGCCAACCTGCGGCGCGAGAACTACGTCTTCGACAACACACAAGGCCCCGGCATCAACGGCGTCGGCTCGCCGGCTTCACTGCCCAAGGCCACGCGCAACATCCGTGCCGTGTTTGGTGAATTGCAGTTGGTGGTGTTCAAGGACTTGGAAGTGCAACTGGCGGCACGTGCCGACCGCTACAGCGATTTCGGCTCCACCACCAACCCCAAAGCCAGCGTGCTCTACCGCGCCTTGCCGCAACTCTCGCTGCGCGGCTCCTACAGCCGAGGCTTCCACGCGCCCGACTTCGATTCGCTCTACGGCGGCGGCACCGACGGCCAGTTCAACAGCGACATCAACGACCCAGTGCTGTGCCCCAATGGCGTCGAATTGCAGGCAGGCAAAATCGGCTGCGGCATCCGCCCCGCCATCACCACCTTCTCCAACGCCAAGCTCAAACCCGAACGTTCCAAGCAGTTTTCCATGGGCCTGGTGCTGCAGCCCACGGCCGACATCGGCATGACGCTGGACTTCTGGAAGATCGACCTGACTGACCGCATCTCGGTGCTGTCGGGCCAGGCGCTGATCCAGAACTACGCCCAGTTCAGCAACTATGTGCTGCGCAACGCCAACGGCGAAATCGACACCGTGCAGGCGCCCTACCTCAACCTGGCGGGCGACCAGACGCAAGGCGTGGACATCAGCGTCAACGCCAAGTTCAAGACCGGCATCGGCACCATCGGCGCAGGCCTGGAAGGCACCTATGTCAGCAGCTACAAGAGCCGCTTCAGCACCGCCGACCCCTGGGTCGAACGCATCGGCTCCTTTGGTGATTCCACCTTCGGCTATGACCTGCATGTGCGCTGGAAGCACACTGCCAGCGTGAGCTGGTCGCAAGGTCCGTGGAACACCTCGCTGAGCCAGCAGTACACGGTGGGCTACCGCGACGAGGTGGATGGTTATGGCTCGGGCGTGAACCTGCAAAGCCTGGGCTACCAATCAAAGGTTAAGTCGCACACGACCTACGACTTCTCGCTCAGCTGGAAGGGCATGAAGGATCTGACGGTCAACGCCGGCATCAAGAATTTGCTGGACAAGGATCCACCGTTCACGCTGCACAACGTCGACAACATCGCCGGCGCCGGCTGGGACTCGCGCGTCGCCGACCCGCGCGGCCGTGCCTTCACGCTGGGCCTGACCTACAAGTTCTTCTGAAGCAACCACCACCCTGCGCCGGGGCCCCACGCGGGGCCTCGTTTTGTTTGGATAGAGTCTCGCTGCCGTGCTCACCCTGCTGCTGAAAAAACTCGCCACCCTGGTGCCCACTTTGCTGGGCGTCACGCTGGTGGCGTTTGCGCTCATCCGGCTGATCCCTGGCGACCCGATCGAGATCATGGTGGGTGAACGCCGGCTCGACCCCGCCGCCCACGCCGCGCTCATGAAGCAAATGAGCCTGGACCAGCCGCTGCCCGTGCAATATGTGCGTTATGTCGGCCAGCTCTTGCAGGGTGACCTGGGCAACAGCCTGGTCACGCGCGAGCCGGTCTCGGCGGAATTCAAGGTGCTGTTCCCGGCCACACTGGAGCTTGCTGGCACGGCCTTGCTGTTGGCGCTGGTGGTGGGCTTGGCGCTGGGCATCGCCGCCGCGCTCAAACGCGGTTCGTGGTTTGACCAGGCCGTGATGGCAGCAGCCACCGTGGGCAACAGCATGCCGGTGTTTTGGTGGGGGCTGATCCTCATCATGTTCTTCAGCGTGGGCTTGCAGTGGACGCCCGTCAGCGGGCGTGTGGCCATCGAATACGACGTGCCTTTTGTCAGCGGCTTCATGCTCATCGATAGTGTGCTGTCTGACGAAGGAGGCGCTTTCGTGTCTTCGCTGCTGCACCTGGTGCTGCCGGCGCTGGTGCTGGGCACGATACCGATGGCGGTGATCGCACGCATGACGCGCTCTTCGATGCTGGAAGTGCTGCGTGAAGACTACATGCGCACGGCGCGCGCCAAGGGGCTGGGGCCGTTTCGCGTCGTCGTGGTGCATGGCCTGCGCAACGCGCTGATTCCTGTCGTCACCGTGCTGGGTTTGCAGGTGGGCAGCCTGCTGGGCGGCGCGGTGCTGACTGAGACGATCTTTTCCTGGCCCGGCATCGGCAAGTGGCTCATCGACGCCATCGGCCGGCGCGACTACCCGGTGGTGCAGGCCGGCATCCTGATCTCGGCGCTGGTTTTCATAGGCGTAAACCTGTTGGTGGACCTGCTGTACGGCGTAGTGAATCCGCGTTTGCGGGGTGGACGCTGAAATTGCGGTCAACGCTGTCAACGACAGCATTGCTATCATCGAGTCCCATCGCCTCTGCAACCGGAACCGCTCCATGGCCACACTCACCATTCGCGACCTTGATGACAGCCTGAAGCACAGCTTGCGCCTGCGCGCTGCCGGGCACCGCCGCAGCATGGAAGAAGAAGTGCGGCAGATCCTGCGCGCTGCGTTGCAGGGCGACACCGCAGCGCCGCAGCAAGACCTGGCTTCACGCATCCGCGCAAGGGTGGCGGCCCTGGGCGGGGTTGATCTGCAGATCGCCCCGCGCGAACCGGCGCGCGAGCCGCCCGACTTGAGCGCCGTGGTGCGGCCACGCAGAACGCGGCGGAGCGCGCCGTGAACATGGTGCTGGACACGAACGTGGTGTCCGAGCTGATGCGGCCGCGGCCAGCGCCCGCAGTCAGCGCCTGGGTTCATGCGCGCGCCAACGCCAGCCTGTGGATCACCAGCGTGACGCAGGCCGAGATGTGGCTTGGCGCCAGGGTGCTGCGGCCGGGCCAGAAGCGGCAGGCGCTTGAAACCATGCTGGGGCAGATCTTTGACGACGACTTTGCCGGGCGCATCTGGCCCTTTGACAGCGCGGCGGCCAACGCCTATGCAGACATCCTGAGCCAGCGCCGCGCCAGCGGGCGCCCGATGGCGCAGTTTGACGGCCAGATCGCCGCCATCGCCAGCGTTCACGGCGCGGCAGTGGCCACGCGCAATGTGGCCGACTTTGAAGGCTGCGGGCTCGTTATTCACAACCCCTGGCTGCCGGCCACGGCGTCCTGACGGCGCTTTGAACGTGGCCGTCATGCAGCCCGCCAGTCCGCAGTCCGCAGCCCCATCCACAGCAGGCGGTGCACCCACGCCTTGGCGCGAATTCACGACCGCGTTTGCCAGCAACCGCGGCGCGCTGATCGCGTTTTTCGTCTTCGCCGCCATCGTCATCAGCGCCCTGCTGGCACCCCTGCTGGCGCCGCATGACCCGGTGCAGCAGTTCCGCAGCCACATGCTGGCGCCGCCCTGGTGGGCGGCCGATGGCCTGGTGCAATTTCCGTTGGGCACGGATGAGTTGGGCCGCTGCATCTTGAGCCGCTTGCTCTTCGGTGCCCGCATCTCATTGATGATCGGCTTGGCCTCGGTGCTGCTGGCGCTGCTGCCCGGCGTGGCGCTGGGCCTGGTGGCGGCGTTTCATGAACTCTGGCTGTCGCCACTGATCATGCGGCTGATGGACATCTTGCTTGCTCTGCCCGGGCTGCTGCTGGCCATTGGCATCATCACCATCCTGGGCCCCGGGCTGGTCAACACCGTCATCGCCATTGCCGTGGGCGCGCTGCCCGGTTATGTGCGCCTGGTGCGCGGCTCAGCCTTGGCAGAAATGGGGCGTGACTACGTCACGGCCAGCCGTGTGGCCGGTGCCAGCACCACGCGGCTGATGTTCGACACCGTGCTGCCCAACTGCCTGGCGCCGCTCATCGTCAACGCCACGCTGTCGTTCAGTTCGGCCATCCTGGAAACGGCGGCCTTGGGTTTTCTGGGATTGGGTGTGCAGGCGCCGCTGCCCGAATGGGGCAGCATGCTCAGCGCCGCGCGCGATTACATCGAGCGTGCGCCCTGGGTGGTGACGATGCCGGGGCTGACCATCCTGGTCACCGTGCTGGCCATCAACCTGATGGGTGACGGGCTGCGCGATGCGCTGGACCCCAAGCTGCGCCAAACTTCATGAAGCCGCTGCTCAGCCTACGCAACTTGCGGGTTAGCTTTGGTGGCTTTGCCGCCGTGGACGGCGTCGACCTTGAAGTCGCCAGCGGTGAACTGTTGGGCATCGTGGGTGAATCAGGTTCGGGCAAGAGTGTGGCCATGATGGCTTTGATGGGCCTCATCGACACACCGGGCATCGTCAGCGCCGATGCCCTGCACTTTGACGGCCAGGATTTGCTGACCATGAACGCCGCGCAGCGCCGCCGTTTCATCGGCAAAGACATCGCCATGGTGTTCCAGGATGCGACCAACAGCCTCAACCCCAGCCACACCGTGGGTGACCAGGTGCGTGAGGTGCTGCGCCTGCACCTGGGCCTGCGTGGCGCAGTGCTGGAGGCGCGTGTGCTGCAACTGTTTGAAGCGGTGGAAATACCGGCGGCCAAGACACGCCTGAAGGCCTATCCGCACGAGATGAGCGGCGGCATGAACCAGCGCGTGATGATCGCCATGGCCATGGCGTGTGAGCCGCGTGTGCTGATTGCCGACGAGCCCACCACTGCCCTTGACGTGACCATACAGGCGCAGGTGATGGAGTTGCTGCTGCGCTTGCAACGCGAACGTGGCATGAGCCTGGTGCTGATCACGCACGACCTGGCGGTGGTGGCCGAGATGGCGCAGCGCGTGTGTGTGATGTATGCCGGCCAGGTGGTGGAAAGTGGCGCCACTGAAGCGCTGTTTGCGCAGCCGCGCCATCCCTACACCCACGCGCTGCTGGCTGCACTGCCCGAGCGCAGCGTGGGGCAAAAGCGCCTGCAAGCTTTGGGCGGTGTGGTGCCTGGGCGCTATGACCGGCCCAGCGGCTGTTTGCTGTCGCCGCGCTGCGTCTATGCGCAAGACCGCTGCCGCAAAGAACGCCCGCCGCTGCAAGACGGTGTGCGCTGCTTTTTCCCAGTCTTCTTCCCACCCCCTGCATGAACACGCATGTGTTGCAAGCCCAGGATCTGGCACGCCATTACGGCGTTAGCCAAGGCCTGTTCAAAGCGCGTGCCAGCGTGAAAGCGCTGGACGGCGTGAGCTTCACGCTGCAAGCTGGGCGCACGCTGGCGGTGGTGGGTGAATCGGGCTGCGGCAAGAGCACGCTGGCGCGCCAGTTGACGCTGATCGAGCCGCCGACTTCAGGCGCGCTATTGATAGCCGGCCAAGACGCCGCGCAAGCTGACAAGTCTGCGTTG
>JANNEX010000751.1:0-1546 GCA_031379155.1 Rubrivivax sp. | reverse complement strand
CGCTGCGGCCCTTGCCGTGCCCAAGCGGCCCTGGCCCAGCGGCTTGCCCGAGCAGATCAAGGCCGTGGCCCAGACCCTGGCCGCCAGCCCGCGCGCGCTGTCGCTGGCCGACATCGAAGCACGCTTTATCGCACGCGGGCGCTGGCGCGAACGCCTGCCCACCATTCTTGACACGCTTGAGGCGCTGGGACGCGCGCGCCGACCGCTGGCCGACACCGATGACTGGCAGGGGGCTTGACCCCGGCACGCCTGCGTACACGCCTGAACGGCCCTGATGGACAATGCGCCTGCCCATGAAAGCCGCCCACATCGACCTGCGCAACCAGCCTGCCTACGGCCCGGCTGAGGCAGCGCGTTACCTGCGCCTGCCGTCGGCCACGCTGCGCACCTGGTTGGTGGGGCGCGCGTACCCCAAAGCCGGCGCGCAAGCCAGCTTTCAGCCGCTGATCAAACCGGCGCAGCAGCAGTCGCTGCAGTTGTCCTTCTACAACCTGGTAGAGGCCCATGTGCTGCGCGCGCTGCGCACCGAACACGGCGTGAAGCTGTCCGAGTTGCGCACGGCCATCAACTTCGCGCAACGCCAACTGCACATCCCCCGGCTGTTGCTCAGCCCTGAGCTTTGCACCCATGCCGGGCAGGTTTTTCTTGACCGCTTCTTCGAGTTGATCAACCTCAGCGCGTCCGGGCAGTTGGCGATGCGCCGCATGTTTGAAGATCACCTCAAGCGCGTTGAATGGGACGAGTGGCAGTTTCCGGTGCGCCTCTATCCGTATCTGGGCGCTGCGCAGACAGCGGCCGAGCGCCCCATTGCCATCGACCCGCGTGTGGCCTTTGGGCGGCCGGTGCTCAGGCGGGTCGGCATTTCTACCGCGGCCATTGCCGACCGCATTGATGCCGGCGAGTCGGTGCAGGCGTTGGCCGAAGACTACGACCTGTCGCCTGCCGAGATCGAGCAGGCAGTGCTGTATTCGCGCGCCGCTTGAGTCGGATCTACTTCACCGACCGCGACCTGGGGAAGCAGTTTCCTCACCTGCTGGCCGAAGCTGGCCTTGCGGTGGAACGGCACGGTGACTTGTTCGAACCCGACGGCTCTGACGAGCAGTGGCTGGAACACTGCGGCCGGCAAGGGCGCGTGGCCATCACCCACAACAGCCGCATCCGCTACGTGCCCAATGAACTGGCCGCTGTGCTGCGCTTTGAGGTCATGCTGCTGGTGCTGGTGGGCAAAGCGCCAACGGCTGAGCTGGCGCGCAATTTCATTCGAACACTGCCACGTGTTGAGGCGCGGCTGGATGCATTGAAGCCACCAGCAATTTTGAAAGTCTATCGACCAACGCCCGCGCAGCTGCAGCAGTCTGCAAGCGCGGCAGGCAGCGTAGAGCTTTGGTACCCCAGCCGCTGACTGGCGCTACTGCACGAAGCCAATGGCCTGATGGCGCGTGCCACTGGCGGGCAGGTCCGCCACCTCGACCACCGCACGCCCAGCCAGGCGCGCATTGCCGAAGGCGGTCATCCAGGCGCGGCGCATTTCGCGTGGGGCCAGTGT
>JANNEX010000628.1:0-2022 GCA_031379155.1 Rubrivivax sp. | reverse complement strand
CTGTTCCCGCCCACCTTTGTGCAAGCCCTCAAGCGCGAAGGCATGTTGTGGTTGGCCACCGTCACCAGCGTCGCCGAAGCGCGTGCCGCGCAAGACGCCGGCGCCGATGTCATCGTGGCGCAGGGTGCAGAAGCCGGTGGTCATCGCGGTGCCTTTGACGCCCGCCAGGCGCGCGACCGCGCGGTGGGTCTGTTCGCACTGCTGCCCCAAGTGGTGGATGCGGTCAGCCTGCCCGTGGTGGCCACCGGCGGCATTGCCGACGCGCGCGGTGTGGCTGCGGCACTGCTGCTGGGCGCCAGCGCGGTGCAAGTGGGCACGGCGTTTTTGCGCTGCCCTGAAGCGGCCATCTCACCGGCCTGGGCTGCGGGGCTTGAAGCTTTGGCGCCCGAAGACACCCAGCTGACACGCGCGTTTTCTGGACGCTGGGGCCGCGCCATCACCTCCGACTACGTGCGTGCGGCCGCCGAGCCCGGCGCGCCCGAACCCGCGCCTTACCCGGTGCAGCGCGGCCTGACCGCGGCCATGCGCAAGGCGGCAGAGAGTGAAGGCAACTTGCACCGCATGCAGGCCTGGGCCGGCCAGGGCGCGGGCTTGGCGCACGTGATGCCGGCGCAGCAACTGGTGCAGGAGCTGTGGGCTGGCGCGCAGGCGCGCCTGGCCGGCTGAGCGCCAGCCGCCGTCAAATCGGGTCGATGATGGAATTGGCGATCAGGTCGTTGTCAAAGATCATCAGCCGCTGCTCAAAACGCAGGCCCTCGGCCGTGGGCACGACACGGTCGATGCTGCGTCCTACGCTCAAAATTTCCGGCATGGCGTCGCGCTTGGTGCGTATCACCAGATAGGGCGCTTCGCAGCACAGCACTTCGCCTTCGCGCGCCAGCAGGCGCGGCAGGCCGACGATGTGGCGCTGCACATAAGGGTCGTGGTAGATGGTGGTCGCCGCGCCCACGACGCGGTCTTGCAGCATGGCGCGGCTTTCGAACGCTAAGGTGCACAAGGGCAAGCCACGGTCAAAGTTTTCACGCGACTGCAGCTTGTAGACCGCGTCTGCGGTGAAGAAGCCGGGCCAGCGTTCAAGCTCGCGCGCGTCCAGCGCTGCCGCATAGTCGGCATACAACTCGTGCAGCGCGAGAAGGGTGTCGGCGTCGAGCTTCATGGCGCGGTTTTCATAGACCCATCTGCCCGCGCCAATAGCCGTACATGCCGCGGATCAAAGTCTCGGTGACCATGTGGTCGGTGGCTTTGACGTCGCGGCCGTCTAACTCGCTAAGTGTGCGGGCCTGCGGGTGGGCCTCGAAGGCCTGCTGTACAAATTCGATGACCTCGCCGTCGTCGGCCGAGACATAGCCCGCAGGACCAAACAGGTTGGCCTGGCGCAGGCGGCGGCGGCGCATGGCTTGGTCGTCGTCGGCAAAGCCAAAGTGCGTCCAGACAAAGTCGAAAACGCCCGGTGCCACGGGCTGGATGTGGCGCGTGGACAGTGAGTTGACTTGCTGCTGGATGATGAGGCTGGGGAACAGCGTCATCATGACCACGCTGGGGCCGCCCCACCAGGCTTCGGGCACGACATCGAGCAAGCGGTCGTCATGCAACTGCATGCCCGGTTTGAAGCTCGTCACGCCCTGCGTGACATCACCCGCGCCGCCCTCATTGCGCTGGCTCACCATGCAGGCGTGGCGGTGGTGGCGGTCCATCACCATCTGGCTTTTCTGGTCGGCGCGCCACAGACCGAACGTCACGAACCAGGTGTGCAGCAGGCCCGGGTGGTAGGGGTCCTTGATGTTCTCCTGCATCAGCTTCCAGTTGGCCGGGATGCGCTGGCGGTTGTAGCCCAGCAGGGCCAGCGGCCGGCCGCTGAAGACACGGTCAAAGTAGTGCAGCACCTCGGGGCCCAGGAAGTCCTCGAAGGGCTCAACGTCGTGGTCAAAGCTGGCGAACACCGCACCGCCGCGCCGTGCCACTTTCAATGGCGTCAGGCCATGTTCACTGAGCTTGAAGTCTTCGGGCATGCCGCCGTTGACG
>JANNEX010000599.1:0-8060 GCA_031379155.1 Rubrivivax sp. | reverse complement strand
TGATGCTGTTTGACGAGCCCACCTCGGCGCTCGACCCCGAGATGGTGGGCGAGGTGCTGGACGTGATGGTCAAGCTGGCCGAAGAAGGCATGACCATGATGGTGGTGACGCACGAGATGGGCTTTGCGCGCAAGGTCAGCCCCCGCGTCATCTTCATGGACGTGGGCAAGATCGTGGAAGACTGCAAGAAGGATGATTTTTTCGGCAGCCCCGAGCAGCGTTCGCCGCGCGCACGCGACTTTTTGTCGAAGATCCTGGCGCACTGAAAGCCCCGTCGGCTGCCTCTGGCAGCGGCAGCGTCAGGCTTGAAGGCTGCGGGTTACTCGACATGCCGGGTGCGAAAATCGTCCTATGCCTTCGACCCCGACCCGCTCACTCACCCTCAAACGCCCCGACGACTGGCACCTGCACCTGCGTGACGGCGCCGCCCTGGCAGCCGTGCTGCCCGCCACCGCGCGCCAGTTTGCGCGCGCCATCGTGATGCCCAACTTGCGCCCGCCCGTCACTACGGCGGCAGCGGCGTTGGCCTACCGCCAACGCATCTTGCAAGCGCTGCCCGCAGGTCTGGCCTTCGAGCCGCTGATGACGCTCTATCTCACCGACCACACGCCGCCCGAAGAGATCAGCCGCGCACGCGACGCGGGCGTGGTCGCACTCAAGCTCTACCCGGCCGGCGCCACCACCCACAGCGACGCCGGTGTCACCGACATCAGGAAGTGCTACGCCACGTTGCAAGCCATGCAACGCGCCGGCCTGCTGCTGCTGGTGCACGGCGAAGTGACTGACCCCGAGATCGACATTTTTGATCGTGAAGCGGTCTTCATCGACCGCGTGATGCAGCCGCTGCGCCGCGACTTCCCTGAGCTGAAAGTGGTGTTCGAACACATCACCACGCGCGAAGCGGCGTTGTACGTGGCTGGCAGTGACCGCCACACGGCGGCGACCATCACCGCGCACCACCTGCTCTACAACCGCAATGCCCTCTTCACTGGGGGCCTGCGCCCGCATTACTACTGCCTGCCGGTACTGAAAAAAGAGCAGCACCGACAGGCGTTGGTGCAAGCCGCCACTTCGGGCAGCGACAAATTTTTCCTCGGTACCGACAGCGCGCCGCACGCCGCCGCGCTGAAAGAACAAAGTGTCTGCGGCGCCGGCTGCTACACCGCGCCTGCTGCGCTGGAGCTGTATGCCGAAGCCTTTGAAGCGGCAGGCGCGCTGGACCAGCTGGAAGGTTTTGCCAGCCTGCACGGCCCCGCCTTTTACGGCTTGCCAGTCAACACCGGCACAGTGACGCTGCAACGCGAAGACTGGGTGCTGCCCGAGACACTGCCTTTTGGCGACGCGCTGATCAAGCCACTGCGTGCCGGCGAAACGCTGCACTGGCGACTGAACCTAGAAACGGCAATTGACCGCTTCTCACCGCCCCAAACTCCGCATGGACGCTAGCTTTTCCAACGACGACCGCTTTCACCTATTGGGTGAGAGCGCTACGCACCCGATTGAGCAGCGCTGCGGCGCGCTGGCCGCGTTGCTCCTCGTTGCGGGCATGAGCCCGCCGCCTCGTCGCGCCTTGCCAGCGCGCCACATCGCAGCCCACTCGGGCGCGTCCAACTGCCGTTTCTAGGTTGAAAGCCTAACCGTGTACATCAGCGTCAACGGCCTGCGTTTGTTCTTCGATGTCGAAGGCGCCAAGCTGGTGCCCGACGGTGCCGTGATGCGTGAACGCCCCACCGTCGTGCTGCTGCACGGCGGCCCGGGCGCCGACCATTCGCACTACCGCCCTTTGATGTCGCCGCTGGTCGACGTGGCGCAGCTCGTCTACTACGACCACCGCGGCAACGGCCGCAGCGAAGCCGGGCCACAAGCGCAGTGGACGCTGGCGCAGTGGGGCGACGACGTGCGCGCGCTGTGCGACGCACTGGGCATCGTCAAACCCATCGTGCTGGGCGCCAGCTTTGGCGGCATGGTGGCGGTGTCTTACGCCACGCGCCACCCTGGCCACGCCGGCAAGCTCATCCTCATGAACACGGCCGCACGCGGTGGCGCGCACACGCAGCGGCGGGTGGACTTGTTCGAGCAGTTGGGTGGGCGAGAAGCCGGCGCACTGGCGCGCAGGCGCTTGATAGACGGTGACACCAGCGCGCAAGTGCTGGATGACTGGCTGCGCGTCTGCCTGCCGGTCTACAGCCGCAGCGCGGGCGACCCGCAAGGCCAGCAGCGCGGTGTCAGGAACGCCGAAGCCACACGCTGGTTCAGCCGCGTTGATGGCGAAGGCAATGACTTTGATTTGCGCGCCGATCTGCACCGCATCCGCTGCCCCGTGCTGCTGATGGGCGGCACGCTGGACCCCATGCTGCCGATTGAGAACCAGCGCGACATGGCGGCCAAGTTGCCAGCGCATCTGCTGCAGTTTGAGGAGTTTGAGGGCGCCGGCCACAACCTGGTGGGCGATGCGCCAGAACGCGCGCTGAGGCTGCTGCGCGATTTCATTCTGAAGGAATAGACCCATGGCCAACGACCGTGTGATGCTGCTCATCGACGCCGACAACCTGTCGCTCGATGTCATCGAGCAGGCCGTGCGCCTGCTGCTCAATCAGCACGGCGGGCTGCATGTGCGGCGCGCATACTGCACGGCAGAGAGCGCAGTCGCCAACCAGGCCGCCTTCAAGCGCCTGGGCATCAAGCCCATGGTGAACCTGGCGGCGGGCAAGAACAGCACCGACATTGCGCTGGCCGTGGACGCCATTGACCTGGTGCTGGCCGAGCGGCCCGAGGTGGTGGTGATTGCTTCATCCGACAGCGACTTTGCGCCCCTGGTGCAGCGCCTGCGCGAAAAGGGCTGCGTCGTGCGTGGCATAGGCCAGCAGGGCAAGACGGGTGACGAGACGCAGGATGTTTACGACGACTTCACGGTGCTGGAGCATCACAAGTCCGCCAGCATTGATGCAACACAGCGCACGGCCAAGCCGGCACGAAAGTCGGCCCGCAAGACCGCTGCCAAGGCACCCGCCGCCAAGAAGGCCCCGGCGGCCAAAAAAGTGGCAGCCAAAGCGGCGGGCATAGCGGCGGGCATAGCGGCGGGCATAGCGGCGGCCGCGAAGACGCCACGCAAGACAGCCGCGCGCAAGGCTGCGCCGGTGCCGGATGTGCCAGCGCCTGTCGCATCACCGCCTCCGCCTCCTGCTTCCGCACCTTCATCACGTGACCGCCCGACGCAGCGTGGCTCGCGCATCGGCGCTTCGGTGCAAGACGTGCTGGCCTGCCTGCCGCAACTGGCGGCCGGCCAAAGCCTGGCGCTCAACGTGGCCGTGCAGCGTTTGCGTGAAGCGCAGTTGCTGGGCAAACACAGCTCGTCGCTGAAGCTGTTTGCGCAACTGTCGCAGCACTTCGAACTGTTGCCATCGGACAAACCCACTCAAGTACGCTTGCGCCGCTGAGCAAGGCCGCAAAACCCCACATCTTTAGGGTCTGCTTGAAGCCCGTAGCAGAGCCCTAATATCCCGCCTGTCGGACTCACCTTCGCGGCTGTCGCCAGCCGCCACCGTCATGAAACGCATCCTGCTCTTCGTCGTCACCAATATCGCCGTCATGCTGGTGCTGGGCATCGCCGCCAGCCTGTTGGGCGTCAACCGCTACCTCACAGCCAACGGCCTGAACCTGGGCATGCTGCTGGGTTTTGCGGCCGTGATGGGCTTTGGTGGCGCCATCATCTCGCTGCTCATCAGCAAGCCCATGGCCAAGTGGAGCACGGGCGCGCAGATCATCAACGACAGCGCCGACCCCACGCACCGCTGGATCGTGGCCACCGTCGAGGGCTTTGCCAAGAAGGCCGGCATAGGCATGCCCGAGGTCGCCGTCTTCGAGGGCGAACCCAACGCCTTTGCCACAGGCGCCTTCAAGAATTCAGCCCTGGTGGCGGTGTCCACCGGCCTTTTGCACAGCATGAGCCGTGATGAAGTGGAAGCCGTCATCGGCCATGAAGTGGCCCACGTGGCCAATGGCGACATGGTGACCATGACGCTGATCCAGGGCGTCATGAACACCTTCGTGGTCTTCCTGTCGCGGGTCATCGGCTACTTCGTCGACAAGGTGATCCTCAAGAACGACCGCGACGGTGTCGGCATCGGCTACATGGTCACCACCATCGTGCTCGACATCGTGCTGGGCGTGCTGGCCGGCATCGTGGTGGCCTGGTTCTCGCGCCAACGTGAATACCGTGCTGACGCCGGTGCTGCGGCGCTGATGGGCCGCAAGCAGCCCATGATCAACGCGCTGGCGCGCCTGGGCGGGCTGGACCCCGGAGCACTGCCACAAAGCGTGGCCGCCATGGGCATCAGCGGCAAACCCAATGGGCTGATGGCGCTGTTCTCTACCCACCCGCCCATTGAAGACCGCATTCGCGCCTTGCAGCAAGCGCAGTAAACGGCAAGTTCAGCACACGGGGTCCGGCAGTGCAGCCGGGCCCTTTTTTTATGCCGGCGCCCAGACCTTCACGTCAGCAAAACCCATCTTCTTGAGGATGACGCAGTTCACGATGGCATCGCTCACGCGGTAGGCCAAGAGCACGCGCTGCGAGCGGAGAAACGCCGGAGAAACGCCTCTCACCCAACATGGGCCCAAGCGGCTCATCCCGGGCCGCCCACCGTCGCAGGAGCATGAGATGAAGAACCCCACCTTTCGCGCGGCAATCGCCGCCGGCCCTGTCGCTGTGCTGCTGGCCGGCATGCTGATTGCCGAGCCGGCACAGGCCCAATCGAGCTGGTACGCCGGTGCCTGGTCCAGCAACGGCAGCCGCGAGTGCGTGGGTCAGGGCAGTTCCCCCACCGGCGGCTGCGCGAACACCGTCCCGGGGCTGACTTTTGCGACCGCCTTCCTCTACGGCCGCGAAACGAATGACAACTTCACCACTGGCACGGCCAATCTGGCCAACGCCACCCTGGCGATCCAGACCCGAAGCCCCATCGTCTTCACCACCGGGCAAGGCGGCGCCAACTTCAAAGACACCTTCACCATCGTGGGCGACCTGCCAAGCTCGGTCGACGTCACTGTGATGCTGACCATCGACGCGACCATGGCCGCGCCGGAAGGCTACTCTGGCGGCCCCATGGCTGTGGGCATGGCAAACGAACAGGGAACGCGCTTCTACTATGAACGCTATATCAACGCTGGCCTGTGCGATGGGCCATTTCAAAGCGGCTATGCATGCGACCGGGGCATTGGCAACATCTCACGCACGATCAGCTACACCGAGACCGTCGACAACAATCGCCGCAGCTTCGTAGTCAGCGCCAACCTGTATGGCAGTGGTCCCCTCGCGCTCGACGCTACGGCCATCATGAGCCTGGGGCTGCCGCAGGGCCTGAGCTACACCACCGCGTCGGGCGTGTTCCCCCTGCCCGCCGTGCCTGAGCCCCACAGCTGGGCCTTGATGTTGGCCGGGCTGGTCTTCGTTGGCGTGCATCGCCGCGGCAAGACTCGCGTTCTGGTTGCCGGGTCGCCTGAACATTGATGCCGGACAGCTTCGCTTTCAGGCCGGCGCCCAGACCTTGACGTCGGCAAAGCCCATCATCTTGAAGATGACGTAGTTGATGGCGGCGTCGCCCACGCTGTCGGCGAAGAGCACGATTTCGGCGTAGCGCGGCACCCCAGCATTTTCAAGCACCCTCCAGATCTCCTTGGCCGCTTTGGGTGTGCCGCCCGCATTGACGAAGCCACTTTGCGGCAGGTGCAGCACGCGGCCCGCTGGCACCTTGGCGGGCGGCTTGTCGCCCGAGGCGATGAAGACTCTGGGGAATCGACCCTGGGCCACAGTGGGGTCGGACACCCACAAGCCTGCGCGTGGCTGGGCCACGTAGGCGACGGCCACGGCGGGCGCGGCGGCGGGGCTGACTGCGGGAGTGACTGCGGGACTGACGGCGGGTTTGGCCGCAGGCCTGACCACCTCATGGCCCAGCTCGGCCCAGCGGTCCAGGTTGTCCAGGTACAGCGACACCTTGTGCTGGCCCAGGCTTTCCAGCATCAACAAGGCCAGTGCCGACTGCGGATTGAGCCCGCCCTCAGACACCAGCACCGCTTCGTGTTTGGGGTCTACCCCGGCCTGCGCCAGCAGCGCGGCCAGGGCTTGCGGCTGCTGCCACTGCGCTTGCATTTCTTGCGCCGGCACATTCACCGCCAGGGGCAGGTGGCCGAGCTTGAAGTCTTCGCTCTTGCGGATGTCGATGACGGCCAGGCGCGACAAGCCAAAGGCCTTGAGCATGGGGCTGGCAAAGCCCTTGAGCCAGGCGCTGTCGCGCACCAGATGCGGCGCGGCGTAGGTCCACACCGGCAACTCGCGCTCGTCTTGCAGCCAGGCCAGTTGCGATTCTTGAAACAGCGTCACCCGCGGGTAGTTCAGCAAGTGCTTAAGTGCAAAGTAAGGCACGGCGGCTGCACCGCCACCGCCGCAGTAGGTGTGTACCTGCTGCTCGGGTTTGATGCCCAGGTGGTCGAGCATGCGCTGCATGTCTTGCGCCGACTTGAAGGTCTTGTCGGCGTTGAAGAAGTCATCGGCCGGCATCATCGTGGCGTGTGGCACATGGCCGCCGCGATCAAAAAAAGCCGCGCCGCCGTAGTAGTAGCTGGGGTCCAGCGCTTCGAGCATGACGTTGCCGCGCGGGTCGGCGGTGGCGGCCAGGAATTCGGGCAGGCGAACACGCACGGCCTTGTCCGGCTGGGGCATGCTCACTGTGCCTGCCGTTGGCGCGGCCGTGGCTTGTGCAGTCACCTCGCCAGCCAAGGCAGTCCACCGTGCCATGCCGCCGTCCAGGATGTTCAGTCTTTGCGAGCTGATGCCGTAGTGCACCAGGCCCCAGAACAGCTTGGGCGCCAGGTAGGTGCCGCCCTCATCAACGATGACGATCTGCGTCTGCGGGTGGATGCCCCAGGCACGCAAGCGCTTTTCAAGCGCGGCCGGCGCCATGTCCCAGGTGCCAAAGCTGAAGAAGTCGGCGTGCAGTGCGCCAGGGATGTGCTGCTTGCGGTACAGCGGCCCGGGTGAGGCGTCTAGCACCACCAGGTCAGGGCGGGCCAGGTTTTCCTTGAGCCAGGCGACGCTGGCCAGGGCGCCTTGGGGCGGCGGGGCGGCGGCCAGCGCGGGAAGCGCCAGCGTCGCGCCCAGCCAAATGCAAAGCAGCAGCCACAGCCGGACAAACTTGTTCTGGGTCGACATCAACGCCTCCTGTGCGGGTGTGAGGCGCGTGGCACGCGCCGTAGCCGGTCAGGCTAGCCATGCCCTGGCGCCCTGGCGTGGCGCATGCGACAGGATGCACCCTGGGTTGCATCGGCCGCATTCAGGGCTTGCTGCGCGGCAAGCGGCCCATGACGTAAAACTCGTCGTTGGGCCGCATGCCGCTGAGGTTGGCCATGCGGTTGCTGAGGCCAAAAAAGGCCGTGATGGCGCCAATGTCCCAGGCGTCGTCGTCGCTGAAGCCATGCCCGCGCAGCGCCGCGAAGTCGCTGTCTTCAAGGGTGTGCGAAGCCGTGCAGACCTTCATCGCAAAATCCAGCATGGCGCGCTGGCGCGCGGTGATGTCGGCCTTGCGGTGGTTCACCGCCAACTGGTCGGCGATGAGCGGCTTCTTTTCGTAGATGCGCAAAATGGCACCGTGCGCCACCACGCAGTAAAGGCACTGGTTGTGCGCCGAGGTGGTGACGATGATCATCTCGCGCTCGCCTTTGGTGAGTGAGCCAGTGTCCTTGATCAGCAGCGCGTCGTGATAGGCCATGAAGGCGCGCCACTCGGCCGGGCGGTGCGCCAGGGCCAGGAAGACGTTGGGCACGAAGCCGGCTTTTTCCTGCACTTCCAGGATGCGTGTGCGTATGTCGTCGGGCAGGTCTTTGAGCTCGGGCACGGGGTAGCGTGAGATGGCGTTCATGGTCATTCCAATTCAGGTTCAGTATCTGGCTAACTTCTGAACTGCATGGCATGCAGGCGTGCGTACAAACCGCCAGCGGCCAAGAGTTCTGCGTGGCTGCCTTGTTCCACCAAACGGCCGCCGTCCAGCGCCAGTACACGGTCGGCG
>JANNEX010000576.1:0-6275 GCA_031379155.1 Rubrivivax sp. | reverse complement strand
CCGAACTCCAGAGTTGAGCGGCAGGTGGTTGCTGCGGCCGCCACCACGCTTGGCATCCAGGTTGTGCATGGCGAATTCACGCAGCCTGGCGATCTCGACGCCGGGTTTGCCAAGCTGGTGGCGCAGCGGCCCGATGCGGTCTATGTGCTGGGGGCCGCACTGACCACGCACTTGCGCTCTCGGTTTGCGGAGCTGGCCGCTCAGAAACGCCTGCCTATCGTCCCCTTCACCACCGGTGGTGGACTCTTCTACTACGGCTCTTCGCTGGCCAACGGGCTGCGCCGTTCTGCCCAACTGGTTGACAAGATTCTGCGCGGCGCCAAGCCGGCCGACATTCCGGTTGAGCAGCCCACCGTGTTCAACATGGTGGTCAACCTCAAAGCCGCCAAGGCCTTGGGGCTGACCGTCCCGCAAAGCGTGATCTTGCGCGCCGACCAGGTGATCGAATGATGCGCCGGCGCCACTGCATCGTCCTGGCTGCCAGCGGCCTGCTGGCCCCGCTTCAGCGGGCTGGCGCGCAAAGCGCCGAGCGCGTCTACCGAGTCGGTGTGTTGCGGGAAGTGGCAAGGCCGCCCGTGGCCGCCATATTCCTGCCCAGGGCCTTGCGCGAGCTGGGCTATGTCGAGAGCCGCAACCTGATCCTCGAGGAGCGCTGGGCGGACGGCGATAGCGCTCGCCTGCCCGCGCTGGCGCAAGAGCTGGTGGCGGCCAGGGTCGATCTCATCATTGCCTTTGGGGCGGGGCCCTTGCGGGCCTGCAAGGACGCGACCACGACGCTGCCGATCATCCTGTTCGGCAACTTCGATCCCGTGGCGCTGGGGCTCGTAGCCAGCCTGGCGCGGCCCGGCGCCAACGTCACCGGCATGGTGTTCGCCCCTGACGGCACGCTGGGCGGCAAGCAGCTGGAGATGCTCAAGTCCGCCGTGCCGCGGGCGACGCGGGTGGCGTTGCTGTCGCCCGTTGCTGACAACCTGGCCAACAGTCCGCAGGCACGGGAGGTGCGTGACGCGGCGGCGGTGCTGGGCATGGAGCTGGTGGTCGTCGGGTTGCAGGGCGGTGACTACGCGCAGGCCTTTGCGGCGATCATGGCCCAGCGCCCGCACGCCCTTTTTGTCGGGTCAAGCCAACGGTTCTTGTTTGAAGGCAGGCAGATCATCGAGCTGGCGGCCAGGCACCGGCTGCCCGCCATTTACCAGTGGCGCGAACAGGTGGTGAACGGCGGGCTGATGACCTACAGCGCCAGCCAGTACGGCCAGTTCCAGCGCCTGGCGTCATACGTCGACCGCATCCTCAAAGGCGCCAAGCCGGGCGATCTGCTGATCGAGCGGCCGACGCGGTTTGAGCTGGTCATCAACCTGAAGACGGCCAAGGCGCTGGGCTTGAGCCTGCCGCAATCTTTGCTGGTGCGTGCCGACGAGGTGATTCAATGATTCAACGACGCACCCTGATCGGCGCCAGCGGGCTGTGGCTCGCACCGCTGGCGAGCCATGCGCAGCCTGCGCGCAAGGTCTATCGCATCGGCATGCTCGGTGTCGGTCAGAACACCGCCGAGATGGCCGGGCCGAAGCCCGCATCTCCATCCACCGCCGCGCTGCTGGGCGGGCTGCGCGAACTGGGCTACGTCTACGGCGAAACCTTCGTTACCGAGCCGCGCAATGCCGAGGGCCAGGTCGAGCGCTATCCAGGTCTGGTGGCCGAACTGATCCGGCTGCAGGTGGAGGTGATCGTCGCCGCCGGCCCGGCGCTGGCCGCGTGCAAGCAGGCCACGTCGACACTGCCCATCGTGATGGCGGGCGCCGATGACCCGGTCGGCCTGGGCGTCATCAAGAGCCTGGCGCGGCCGGGCACCAACTTCACCGGGCTGAGCAATCAAAGCGTGGAGGTGGCGGTCAAGAGGCTCGAGATGCTCAAGGAGATGGTCCCTGGCGCGGCGCCAGTGGCCGTGCTCTGGGACCCCGCCGCGCTATTGACTTGGCAGGCGGTGCAGGCCGCGGCCCGGCAGCGCGGGTGGAAGCTGCTGTCATTCGAAGTCCACGACGCCGAGGAGATCGAGGCTGCGATCAAGGCCGCGGCAGCTGCAAAGGCCGGCGCGCTGCTTCCGACAGGCGGACTGGCCTTTCAGCACGCCAGGCGGATCGCCGAGCTGGCCTTCATCAGCCGGCTGCCTGCCGCCTTCGGCAACAGAGCGCAGGTCGGTGACGCCGGGCTGCTCGCCTACGGCGCCGACTTCAACGCGATCTGGCGCCGCGCCGCCGTCTTCGTCGACAAGATCCTGCGCGGCGCCAAGCCTGCCGACCTGGCGGTGGAGCAGCCGACGACGTTCAAGCTCACGCTCAACCTGAAGACCGCCAAGGCGCTGGGCCTGACCATCCCGCAGACGCTGTTGGTGCGAGCCGACGAGGTGATCCAATGATCAGGAGACGGACGCTGATCGGCGCGGCTGGGCCGTGGATCGCCGGGCAGGCCGCGCGTGCCCAGCCGGTAGCCAGGATCCACCGAATCGGCTGGCTGATCCCCACGGATGGAACGACGCCACGTGATCAGAGTCGCATGCTGACCTTGCAAGCGGCCTTGCGTGATCTGGGCTGGGTTGAGGGCAGGAACCTCGCCATCGAGGTCCGCTATGCCGGTGTGAACCCGCAGCGCCAGCGCGAACTGGCGGCCGAGCTCAGGGCCCTGCCGGTGGCGCTGATCATTGCCAACGGCACCATCACCATCCGCGCGGCGCGCGATGGCGCACCCGGCGTCGCCATCGTCATGCTGAACGCCGGCGACCCGGTGGGTGCCGGATTCGTGGCCAGCTTGGCCCGTCCGGGGGGCGATCTCACCGGCACCTCGGCCGCTGGTGAGGAGATCAGTGCCAAGCAGGTGGAGCTGTTGTCGCAGGCAGTGCCGAAGGCCAAGCGCATAGGGGTGCTGATGAACAGTGCCAACCCGGCCAATGGCGTGTTCTTCGCCGCGATGTCGTTGCGCGCCCGTCAGCTCGGCCTTCAACTGGATCGCCTGCTGGTCACGTCACCAGATGAACTGGACACGGCCATCGCGCGTGCCAAGGGTGGCGCGATGGTGGTGCTGGGTGACCCGATGTTTGGCCAGAACCGCATGCGCATCATCGAGGGGGCTGCTCGTTCGCACGTACCCGCGATCTATGGCGACCCGCAGTGGGTGCTGCGCGACGGCGGTCTGATGTCTTACCTGTCCGCGGACGACTGGCACGTGCGCAAGGTGGCCAGCTATGTGGACAGGATACTCAAGGGAGCCCTACCGGCCGAGCTGCCGGTGGAGCAACCCAACGAGTTCCGCTTGGTCATCAACCTGAAGACCGCCAAGGCGCTGGGTCTGGCGAT
The DNA here is from genome assembly GCA_031379155.1 of Rubrivivax sp. Classification (GTDB taxonomy): domain Bacteria; phylum Pseudomonadota; class Gammaproteobacteria; order Burkholderiales; family Burkholderiaceae_C; genus Rubrivivax. The sequence goes on along the minus strand of JANNEX010000576.1, from coordinate 2,928 downwards.
CCCGCAAGAGCTGCTGCTGCGTGCGGACGAGGTGATTCAGTAAGGAGAGCAGCCATGAACAAGCGACAACTGTTGGCGTTTTCATTCGTGCTGCTCGGCACGGCCAGCGCCCAGGAGCGCGTGGCGCGCGTGGGCTACCTGAGTTGGCAGGACACGGGCGCGTATTACGACATGACGCTCAAGGGCTTCATCGAAGGCCTGCGTGAAGAGGGCTTCGTGCCGGGCAAGAACCTCGAGCTGTTGCGCCGCTCTGCGTCCAACGACCCCGAGCGCTTCAAGCTGATCGCGCGCGAGCTGGCAGCGAGCAAGGTCGACGTCTTCTTCGCCCCCGCCACGCCCATGGCCACCGCAGCCTGGTATGCGTCCAAGGACACGCCGATCGTGGTGGCGACGATTCTCGACCCGGTGGCACTTGAGTTCGTGAAGTCACTCGCCCGGCCGGGCACCCGCGTGACGGGCGTGACGACACTGAATGACGAGCTCACGATCAAGCGCATGCAACTGTTGATGGACATGGTGCCGGGGCTCAAGCGCGTGGGCGTCGTCATCGACGAAGCGATGCGCAGAGCGTGCGAGCAGGAGATCACTCATGCCGAGAAGGCAGCCAAGACGCTTGGCCTGACGCTGGTGATGGTGCATGCCGATCGCCCCGAAGCGCTCGACGCGGCGTTCGGCAAGCTCATCGACGCCAAAGTGCAGGCCGTCATCAGCACCCTGGTGTCCACGCGCAACGGGCTGGAGAAGGAATACGCGCAAGCCGCTCTCAAGCACCGCCTGCCGTCGATGTTCGAGCTCGAGTACGCCGCGCAGCAAGGCGGCCTGATGAGCTACGGCCCCGACTTCAATGACGTCTTTCGCCGTGCCGGCAATTACACCGGGCGCATCCTGAAGGGCGGCAAGCCGGCCGAGATGTCGATCGAGCAGCCGCGCGAGTTCCGTCTGGTGGTCAACCTGAAGACCGCCAAGGCGCTGGGCATCACGATTCCACAAAGCGTGTTGCTGCGCGCCGACGAGGTGATCCAATGACCATACAACGGCGCCAACTGCTCTTGCTGCCCTGGCTGGCGACGTGGCCCGCCTGGGGCCAGGCGCCGCCGCGCATCGTCTTCATCTGGCCGGGCAGCGCCAGCGGCGAGTTGCCGCGTTCAACGCCGTTCAAAGAGGGCTTGCGTGATATCGGCCTTGTGGCAGGCCGGCACTACCAGCTCGAGGAGCTGTATGCCGACGGCCAGTACGAGCGCTTTCCGGCCATGGCCGCCGAGGTGATGAAACAGCCGCCGGCGCTCATCATGGTGGTCACCATCGCCTCGGTGCGCGCGGTGCAGCAGGCGACGAAGACGGTGCCGATCGTCTTCGTGTCCACCAACGATCCGGTGGGCAGCGGCCTGGTCGCCAGCCTGGCCCGGCCCGGTGGCAACACGACGGGTATCGCCAACCAGGCCGAGGACACCATCACCAAAAGTGTGGAGATGATCCGCACCGTGTTGCCCAATGCCCGACGCGTGGCCGCGCTGGTCAACCCGAACAACCCTTCTCACGGCAAGCTGTTCGAGCTGTTTCGCCAGGCCGCGGCAAGCCAGGGGCTGGAGGCGCGCGCTTTTTCCGCCGACGCACCGGCCGCACTGGATGTCGCGTTTGCCGCCATCGCCCCCTGGCGACCCGAGGCCTTGCTGCCCATTGGGGACTCGATGTTCTTTGACCAACGCGAACGCATCGGCGCTTTCTCGTTGCAGCAGCGAATCGCGCTGTTCGGAACCGGCACTACCTCGGTGGTCACCGGCGCGATGATCAGCTATGGCCCGGGGGGGCAAGCAATGTTCAGGCATGCGGCCAGCTACGTGGACCGGATTCTCAAGGGTGCGAAGCCGGCCGATCTGCCAGTGGAGCAGCCCACCGAGTTCAGACTCGTGATCAACCTGAAGACCGCCAAGGCGCTGGGCATCACGATCCCGCAGTCGCTGCTGTTGCGAGCCGACGAGGTGATCCAATGACCACGCGACGAAAGATCACGCTCGCCGGCCTGCTTTTCGGCCTGGGTGCCCCGCAATGCGGGCGCGGCCAAGGCGGCGCGGCGCTGCGACGGGTCGGCGTGCTGCAGGTGCCCTCCGAAGCCGCGTCGGCCCAACGCCACGAGGCCTTTCGCCTCGGCATGCTGGAGCTGGGCTGGGTAGCAGGCAAGAACATCGCATACCGCTTCGCCTACGCCGACGGCGATGTCAGTCGGCTGGAGGCCCTGGCCAATGAGTTCATTGACCACAAGGCCGAGGTGATCGTCAACAGCTCGGGTGCATCGACTCGTGCCTTGCAGCGGGCAACGAAGACGATTCCCATCGTCATGGTCAACGTGAGCGATCCGGTGGGCAACGGCTTCGTCGCCAGTCTGGCGCGGCCGGGCGGCAACATCACGGGCCTGAGCAATCAGCAGGAAGATGTGCTGGGCAAGCTGATCGAGTTGCTGCATGAGCTGGCGCCCAGCGCGCGGCGTTTGGCCATCGTGCTGAACGAGAACAACCCGTCGCAGGCGGTGCTCTGGGCGGCGGCCCAGGCGGCCTGCATGGTGCTGGGTTTGCAGCCGATACGGGTGCCGGCGAATGCGCCGGATCAACTGGCCGCGGCCGTGGCGCAAATCGTCAACCAGCGCGCCCAGGCGGTGGTCTTCATCGCCGACCCGATGTACACCAGCCAGCGCGACCACATCGCCGCGCTGATGTTGCCGACCCGGCTGCCAGTGGGCTACGGCTTGCGCGACCACGTGCTGGCCGGCGGGCTGCTGAGCTACGGCGTGAATTTCGACAGCAGCTGGCGCTATGCGGCGAAGTATGTGGACAAGATTCTCAAAGGCGCGCGGCCCGCCGACCTGCCAGTAGAGCAACCGACGCGGTTTGAGTTCGTCATCAACCTCAAGACCGCCAAGGCGCTGGGTCTGAC
>JANNEX010000523.1:0-5963 GCA_031379155.1 Rubrivivax sp. | reverse complement strand
GATGAACTGAAACAGCTCGCGCAGGCTGCGTGGCTGGCGTGCTTGCGCGGCCAGGCCCGCCGCGTCGCGGCGCGCTGCACGAACCAGGCTGCGCAGTTGCTGCGCGTCGGTCTCGGGGTACTGTGTCATCCAGCGCGTGAGTGCGTCGTCGTCGGCCATCAGCTCGGCGCGCCAGCGCTCGGTTTCGTGCAGGGCCAGCGCGTCTTTGGCACTGCCCAGCTTGGCGTCGGCCACGGCTTCGCGCAGCACGGCTTCGTCGGCGTTGTGCATGAGCTTGCCCACGTACTGCATCTGGCGGCGGCGGCCTTCAAAGCTTTTGGTGCTGCGGAATTGCTCGAGGGCGTCGCGCAAGGATTCGGGCATGTCGACGGCGGCCAGGCGGTCGGCCGAGAGTTCGGACAAGGCCAAGCCCAGTTCCTGCAAGTCGTGCGACTGCTGCTTGAGCCGCGTGCGGCTGGGGCGTGTGAGTTGGCCGTCTTCGTCAAAGGCCACGGGCTCGCCGTAGTGAACGTCGATGCCGCGATGCGGTGCGGCTCTGCGAGGCATGGGGTGTTTTCGTCGTTGGGTGAAGGGCGGCCGCTATGATAGTTGCGCATTCCTGCTCAATATCCAACCCCAGCCGATGACCACTTCTTCCAGCGCCGACACGGGCTTTGCTTACCGCCGCGAACAGTTCCAGCAGATCGTGCAAGACACGCTGGCGCTGGCCAAACAGATGGGCGCCAGCGACGCCGGCGCCGAGGTGTCTGAGGGTGTAGGCCTGTCGGTGTCGGTGCGCAAAGGCGAGCTTGAAAACGTCGAGCGCAACCGCGACAAGAGCCTGGGCGTCAGCGTCTATCTGGGCCAGCGGCGTGGAAACGCCAGCACGTCCGACTTCTCAGCCGCTGCCTTGCGCCAGACCGTGCAAGCGGCCTACGACATCGCGCGCTTCACTGCTGAAGACCCTGCGGCCGGCCTGCCCGACGAAGCCGACCTGGCCACGCCAGCCGAAGCCGCACGCGACCTTGACTTGTTCCACCCCTGGGCGCTGGACGCAGCCGCTGCCGCTGAACTGGCGCGCCGCTGCGAAGACGCGGCGCTGTGCGTGGACAAGCGCATCACCAATTCAGAGGGCGGCGGCGTGTCGGCGCAACAGGCGCATTTCTGGGCCGGCAATTCGCGCGGCTTTCGCGGCGGCTACGCCAGTTCACGCCACTACCTGTCGGTGTCGCCCATCGCCGGCAAGGGCCGTGACATGCAGCGCGACGGCTGGTACACGTCCATGCGCGACGCCGCCGACCTGGCCGACCCCGAGACAGTTGGGCGTTATGCCGCTGCGCGTGCGCTGTCGCGCCTGAAGTCGCGCCGTGTGCCTACCGGCAAGGTGCCGGTGCTGTTTGAATCCACGGTAGCTGCGGGTTTGCTGGGCGCTTATGTACAGGCCACGTCAGGTGGCGCGCTCTACCGCAAGGCCACCTTCCTGGTGGGCTGCCTGGGCGAAAAGGTGCTGGCCGATCACATTGACATCCATGAAGAGCCGCACCTGGCCAAAGGCAAGGGCAGTGCGCCCTTTGACGACGAAGGTGTGCGCACACGCGAGCGCCGCGTCGTCGACGCCGGGGTTGTGCAGAGCTATTTCTTGGCCAGCTATTCGGCGCGCAAGCTGGGCATGAAAACGACCGGCCATGCCGGTGGTTCGCAGAACCTGACGATGAGCAGCCGGCGCACAAAAAGCGGCGACACGCTGGACAAGATGCTGGCCAAGCTGGGGCGTGGCCTGTTCGTGACTGAGCTGATGGGCCAGGGCGTGAACTACGTGACGGGCGACTATTCACGCGGCGCGGCGGGCTTTTGGGTGGAAGACGGGCGCATCGCCTACCCGGTGCATGAAGTGACCATTGCTGGCCACTTGCGCCAGATGTTCAAGGACATCCGCGCCATCGGTGCCGACGCCTACACGCAGGGCAGCAAGACCGTGGGTTCGGTGCTGGTTTCACGCATGCAATTGGCCGGCGCCTGACAGTGCAAAGGCCTCGCTGCTGAGCGGGTAAACCCGCCTGAGTGGGGTTGTTGCCGACTCCTAAAATTTCCGCCGTTCAACCCGCGCTGTTGTGGCGTGCGTTGGCTTCCTCAATCACCTTGGTTTGCCGTCAGGAGAATTTAATGGAGCGTCGTTCCTTCGTTCATGGTGCTGGCCTGGCGGGCGTCTTTGCCGCTGGTGTGGCACCCGCCATCGTGCATGCCCAGCAGGCGCTGCGCTGGCGTTTGACATCGTCCTTCCCCAAGTCGCTGGACACCATTTACGGTGCGGCCGAAACCTTCTCCAAGAAGGTCAAGGAAATGACGGGCGGCAAGTTTGAAATCTCGGTGCACGCCAACGGTGAAATCGTGCCCTCACCGGGCCTGGTGGACGCGGTGCAAAACGGCACCGTGGAGATGGGCCACACGGCGCCCTACTACTACTTCGGCAAGAACGACGCTTTTGCGCTGGGCTGTGCCATCCCCTTCGGCTTGAACAGCCGCCAGATGACGGCCTGGCAGTACGACGGCAACGGCCTCAAGCTGATGCGTGAGTTCTATGCCGGCTACGGCTTCACCAGTTTCCCCATGGGCAACACCGGCGCGCAAATGGGCGGCTGGTACCGCAAAGAAATCAAGACCGTCGCCGACATGAAGGGCTTGAAGTTCCGCGTCGGTGGCTTTGCCGGCAAGGTCACTTCGCGCCTGGGCACGGTATCGCAAAACATCCCAGGCGGCGAGATCTACCAAGCGCTGGAAAAAGGCACGATCGACGCCGCCGAATGGGTCGGGCCCTACGATGACCTGAAGCTTGGCTTCAACAAAGTGGCCCCCATCTACCACTACCCGGGTTGGTGGGAAGGTGGCCCGCAGCTGGACTTGTACGTCAACCAAAAGGCCTTCGACACCCTGAGCGCCGAGTACAAGGCCATCATCGAGAGTGCCGCTGCCTATGCGCACACCGAAATGCAGGCCAAGTACGACTACCGCAACCCCGGTGCTTTGAAGACGCTGGTGGCCGGCAAGACCAAGCTGGTGCCCTTTCCCAAGCCGGTGCTGGACGCTGCGTTCAAAGAAGCCATGGCGCTGTACAGCGAGCTCAGCGGCACCAACCCCGCGTTCAAGAAGATCTACGACGACTACGCCAACTTCCGCCGCGAAGCCAACCTGTGGTTCCGCTTCACCGAAGCGCGTTTTGACAGCTACATGCAAAGTGTGAAGCTGTAGGCCCGCTCTAACCACGCTTCATAGCCTATAAAAAAGCCCCGCACTGCGGGGCTTTTTGCTGGGCGCTGCAGGCCGAGTTCTGAGCGCCGAAGACTTAGGGCTTCTTGGGCGCCGCTGCGGCGTCCTTTTTCATCGACTCTTCCAGTGCCTTCATGGGGTCAACATCGGCATTGCCATCTTCGGCGCCACTGGCCGCAGACGCCGCACTGGCCGGGTCTGAGGCTTCTGCCGCCGATGCAGCGGCGTCAGGCTCTTCGGCTTTGGCGCCACCCCCTTCCATCTGCTGCAAGTCGCGGCCGGCCTGGTCCAGGTCCAGCACCTGGGGCTTGTCCAGGAAGGCTGTGACGGTCTGCGGGAAGGCAATCACCACCGCCACCAGGATGAGCTGCATGACGACCCAGGGGATGGCACCCATGTAGATGTCGCTGGACTCCACCTTTTTAGGCAGGCTGCCGTTCTTGAACAGCGTGTCGGCAATGCCGCGCAGATAGAACAGCGCAAAGCCAAAGGGCGGGTGCATGAAGCTGGTCTGCATGTTGACGCAGATCATGACGCCGAACCAGATCAGGTCTATGCCCAGCTTGTCGGCCACGGGCGCCAAGAAGGGAATGATGATGAAAGCGATCTCGAAGAAGTCGAGAAAGAAGGCGAGGAAAAAAATGAAGATGTTGACGACGATGAGAAAGCCCGTCTGACCACCCGGCAAACCGAGCAACATATGCTCGATCCACTTGCCCCCTTCCACGCCCTGAAAGACAAGCGAGAACACGCGCGAGCCAATCAGGATGAAGACCACCATGGCGGTGATGCGCATGGTGCCTATGCTGGCTTCTTTGACCAGCGGCCAGGTCAGGCGCCTGTGCATCATGGCCAGCACAAAGGCGCCGACGGCGCCCATGGCACCGGCTTCAGTGGGCGTGCAGATGGCGGTGTCTATGCCAGGCAAACCGCCCATGCTGCCAAGCACCAGGAAGATCAACACCGCCGAAGGAATGATGCCGCGCAGACACTTGATGACCAGGGCTGAGCCGCTGAGCGTGCGCGCTTCAATAGGCACACCAGGCACGTGCGACGGCGCCACGCGCGACACCAAGAAGGTGTAGGCCAGGAAGATCAGCACCTGCAAGATGGACGGGCCCCAGGCGCCCTTGTACATGTCGCCCACGGGCCTGCCGAGTTGGTCGGCCAGCACCACCAGCACGAGTGACGGTGGCACCAATTGCGTGATGGTGCCCGACGCGGCCAGCACGCCAGTGGCGTAGCGCATGTTGTAGTTCCATCGCATCATCACCGGCAGCGAGATCATGGCCATGGCAATCACCTGGCCGGCCACGGTGCCGGTGACAGCGCCCAGGATGAAGCCGACGATGATCACCGAGTAGCCCAGGCCGCCACGCATGGGACCAAAGAGCTGGCCCATGCTGTCCAGCATGTCTTCGGCCAGGCCGCACTTTTCCAGCACGGTGCCCATCAGCGTGAAGAAGGGAATGGCCAGCAGCAAGTCATTCGACAAAATGCCAAACACATTGAGCGGCAGCGCCGACATGAAGCTGGCCGGGAACCAACCCTGCGAGACCGCAAAGTAGCCACAGCCCAGGCCCAGCGCCGAGAGTGAAAACGCAACCGGGAAGCCGATCATCAAGATGAGGATCAGCCCCACGAACATCAGTGGGGCAAAGCTTTCCATGCTCATTGCAGCGGTCTTTCGTAGTGGAAATCACCTTCGTACTTATGCGCCAGCCAGGCCACACGCTTGATGATTTCAGACAGGCCTTGCAGCAGCACCAGGAAGAAGCCCACTGGCAGCAGCAGCATGGCCGGCCAGCGAATCAGGCCGCCTGAGTTGCTGGACATCTCGCCGGTGTTGTACATCTGCAAAAACAGCGGCCAGGCGAAGTAGATCATCAGCACCATCACCGGCATCAGGAAGAGGATGAAGCCCAAGAGGTCGACCAGCGCCTGCCAGCGGCCCGAGTACTGGCCGTAGATCACGTCGACGCGCACATGTTCGTTCAGGCGCAGCACTTGCGCGGCGCCCAACATGACGCAGCCGGCAAACAAGTACCACTGGATCTCAAGCCAGGCGTTGGAGCTGTAGTTGACCAGGTAGCGCACGACGGCATTGCCAGCGCTGATGACGCACGATGCCAGCACGGCCCACTTGGCAATCTCGGCAAAGCGGTCGGTGAGCGCGTCGATCAGACGCGACAACCGCAACAGCAGATCCATCTTGCGCTCCCATCCTGGAATCGGGTTGCCCCGGACAACACCGGGGAATGTACTGGCGCAAAGGCAGTGCGCCGCCCCATGCAGGTGCCCCCTGGGGAAAGCCCCAGGGATCAGCCGGGTTCAGCGGTCCATGCCCGCGACATAGAGCTTGGCCGAGCGTGTGCCGCTGCGGCAAAAGGCCAGCACGGGGCCGGGCAGCTCTTGCAGCAGCGCGGCAAAGGCTTCAACTTCGGCAGGCGACTGGTAGGCCGGCCCCACGGGTTGGTAGCGATAGGCCAGGCCGGCCTCTTGGGCCGCGGCCTCGATTTGCGCGCTGGTGGGCTGGGTGGGCCCGGCTTCAAAGTCGGGCCGGTTGTTGATGACGCTCTTGAAGCCCAGGCGCGCCACTTCGGCCATGGCTTCGGGGCTGAGCTGGGGCGCCACGCTCAGGCTGGGCGTCAGGGTGCGCAGCGGCACGGCATTCATGCAGCACCGCCGCTGAGTGCTTGTTTGACGGCGGCAGAGACCGA
>JANNEX010000520.1:0-5455 GCA_031379155.1 Rubrivivax sp. | reverse complement strand
CTTGCACCAAACTCAGCCGTTAGCGCGGGCATGGCCGCACCGCCAGGCAGGGTCAGTGAACGCGCGATGGCGTCGGTGTCCACCAGGCAGGCGCCGCAGGCCACCAGCAGGCCGGCCACGGTGCTTTTGCCGCTGCCAATGCCTCCGGTCAGGCCGATGGCGGCATTGCGCGTTACCAGCCTATCCACCCCAGCACACGCGGCAAACCGGCCAGCATGACGACCAAGCCGCCGCCCGCCAAGAAGGGCCCGAACGGCACAAAGCGGCCTTCGCGCAGCGAGCCCGTGGCCTTCATCATCAGGCCGATGGCAGCGCCCAGCATCGACGCCATCAGAACGATGGGCAAGATGGCCTGCCAGCCCAGCCAGGCGCCCAGGGCGGCCAGCAGTTTGAAGTCGCCGTAACCCATGCCTTCTTTGCCGGTGGTCAGCTTGAACAACCAGTACACCGACCACAGCGCCAGGTAGCCTACCACCACGCCCAGCAGCGACTGCGCGAGGTTGAGTCCAGGCACCCAGCCCAGCGCGGCAGCGCACAGCGCGGCCCACAGCAGCGGCAAGGTCAGGGCGTCGGGCAACACCGTGGTGTCCCAGTCGATGAGCGCCAGCGCAAGCAGCGTGGCCGCCACGGCGCACCACATCAAGCTGTTGGGCACGGGCCCGCCGTGCCAAGCAAAGGCACCAAACAGCAGAGCCGTGCCTATCTCCACCAAAGGGTAGCGCAGGCCAATACGGGCGCCACAAGCCGAACACTTGCCGCGCAGCGCCAGCCAGCTAACGACGGGAGTGTTTTCAAACCAGCGGATGCGGTGACCGCAGGCGGGGCAGCGTGACGCGGGTTTGGACAGCGTCAGCGCGGGCACGTCAGCCAGCGCTTTTTCCACCGTGCCGCCGGCCATCTTCAGGCGCTCTGGCGCATCAACGCCAAAGACGCGCCGGAACGAGGTGGCGTCGCCTAGCTGCGCGGCCACATCGCCCCACCATTGCCGCTCGAGCATGAGTGGCAGGCGGTGCACCACCACGTTGATGAAGCTGCCCACCGCCAGGCCCAGCAGGGCCAGGGCCCACGGTGAGAGCAGATAGTCCAGCGGCAGGTTGCGAAGAAAGTCTGGCAAGGCGGTCAGGTGGCAGTCGTTTCAAGTGGCCGTCACGGAACCGGCTTCGCCGGGCCGTAGACGGCGCCCCCCCGGGGGGGAGGCGCCAAAGGCGCTACGGGGGGGGTCAAACCACCGCGCCGAGCTTGAAGATGGGCAGGTACATCGAAACCACGATGCCACCAATGAGCACGCCCAGGATGACGATGATGAAAGGCTCCATCAGGCTGGACAGACCTTTGACCATTTCGTCCACTTCTTCTTCGTAGAACTCGGCCGCTTTGGCCAGCATGTGGTCGAGTGAGCCCGACTCTTCACCGATGGCCGTCATTTGCAAGACCATGTTGGGAAAGACGCCAGTGGTGGTCATGGAGGTAGTCAATGCCGAGCCCGTGGACACGTCGCGCTGGATCTGTTCGGTGGCAATGCGGTAGACCGCATTGCCCGACGCACCGCCCACCGAGTCAAGCGCTTCCACCAGCGGCACGCCAGCGGCGAACATGGTGGACAAGGTGCGCGTCCAGCGGGCGATGACCGACTTGTTGATGAGGTCGCCAAACACCGGCAATTTCAGCAGCAGGCGGTCCATGAAGACCTGCATCTTTTCTGAGCGTTTCCAGCTCTCGAAGAAGAAATACAAACCGCCGCCGATCAGGCTGAAGATCAGCCACCACCAGCTGACGAAAAATTTCGACAACCAGATCACGGCTTGCGTTGGCGCGGGCAGTTCGCCGCCGAAAGACTTAAAGACATCTTCAAAGGCCGGGATGACGAAAATCATGATCACCGTGAGGACGATGAAAGCCACCACGATGACGGCCACCGGATACATCAAAGCCGACTTGATCTTGGACTTGATGGCCAGGGTTTTTTCCTGGTAGATGGCCAGGCGGTCGAGCAGCGCTTCCAGAATACCGCCTGCCTCGCCGGCTTCCACCAGGTTGCAGTACAGCGCGTCGAAATGCATCGGGTGCTTGCGAAAAGCCGACGACAGACTGGTGCCGGTTTCGACATCGGTGCGAATGTCGGTCAGCAGCTTGGTCATGCGCGGGTTGGTGCTGCCGCGGCCCACGATGTCGAAGGACTGCAACAGCGGCACGCCAGCCTTCATCATGGTCGCCAGTTGGCGCGTGAAGATGGCGATGTCTCTTTGTTTGATGGACTTGCCGCCACTGGTGCGGCGTTTTTTCACCCGCGTGATCAGGATGCCCTGACGGCGCAGGCTGGCGTTGACCACCGATTCGCCGCCGGCGCGCATTTCGCCGCGCACGATCTTGCCGTTTTTGTCCTTGCCTTCCCACTCGTAAAGGATGTCTTTGCCGGGTTTGGACAGTGTTGCGGTGGCCATGGATGTGCGGCGTTTCGGGTGGTGTGAAAAGGGGTAGGGCTGGCGCGCTATTCGTTGGTGACCAGGATGATTTCTTCCAGCGTGGTCTGGCCGTTGCGCACCTTGATCAGGCCTGATTGGCGCAAGTCGCGCACGCCATCGGCTTCGGCCTGTTTGGCGATGTCCAGGGCCGTGCCTTCGGACAAGATGATGCGCTGAATGGCCTCGGTGATGGGCATGACTTGGTACACGCCGACGCGGCCCTTGTAGCCGTTGTTGCAGGCCGAGCAGCCCACCGCGCGGTAGGGCTTCCAATTGCCGTCCAGGTCTTCGGCTTTGAAGCCGGCCTTGAGCATGGATTCACGCGGATAGTCGGCTGGCTTCTTGCAGTTTTCGCACAGCTTGCGCGCCAGCCGCTGCGCGGTGATGAGCAGCACGCTGGAGGCGATGTTGAAGGGCGCCACGCCCATGTTGAGCAAACGCGTCAGCGTCGTCGGCGCGTCATTCGTGTGCAGTGTGCTCATCACCATGTGGCCGGTTTGTGCGGCCTTGATGGCCACGTCAGCGGTCTCAAGGTCGCGGATTTCGCCCACCATGATGATGTCCGGGTCCTGGCGCAGAAAAGACTTCAGCGCCACCGAGAAGGTCAGACCCGCCCTGTCGTTGACGTTGACCTGGTTGATGCCGGGCAGGTTTATTTCAGCCGGGTCTTCGACGGTGGCGATGTTCACGCCGGGCTGGTTCAGGATGTTCAGGCAGGTGTAGAGCGACACCGTCTTGCCGCTGCCCGTGGGCCCGGTGACCAGGATCATGCCGTAGGGCCTGCCGATGCAGGCCATGAGGCGGTCTTTCTCGACTTTTTCGTAGCCCAGGGCTTCAATGCCCAGCTTGGCGCTGGACGGATCGAGAATCCGGATCACGACCTTTTCACCAAACAACGTGGGCAGGGTGCTGACGCGAAAGTCGATGGCCTTGTTGCCGAACTTGAGCTTCATGCGGCCGTCTTGCGGCACACGCTTTTCAGCGATGTCCATGCGCGAGATGACCTTGATGCGCGAAGCCAGTTTGTCTTTGATGGCAATCGGCGGCTGGGTAATTTCGCGCAGTTCGCCGTCGATGCGAAAGCGCACGCGGTAGTTGTATTCGTAGGGCTCGAAGTGCAAGTCAGACGCGCGCATGTTGATGGCGTCGATGAGCATTTTTTGCAGGAAGCGCACCACGGGCGCGTCTTCCACGTCAGTGGCAACTTCAGCCGCTTCGGGGCTGGCGGTGTCTTCTTCGGTGACGTCGAAGTCGAATTCACCCGTGGACAGCGACTCCAGCACTTCGCTGGCGCTGGCGCCTTGTGTTTCCAGCTGACGCATCAACTTGTCGTACTCCACCACCACCCATTCGGGCGTTAGCTGGGCGGCAAACTTGATGCGCTCCACCGCTTCTTGGTCGGTGGGGTCAGCGGCGCCAATGAAGAGGCGGTTGCCACGCTTGCCCAGCACCATCAACTGGTACTGGTTAGCGATCTTGGGGTCGACCAGGTTCTTGGGCAGCTTTTGCAGGTCAACCGCGTTCAAGTCCAGCAGCGGCAGCGCCAGCGCGGTGGCCAGAGTGTGGGCCAACTCGTCTGACTTGACGGCGCCCGAGCTGATCACCGTGGTGACAAAACTGGCCTTGCGCTCGCGCGCGCTTTTGCTCAACTCTTCGGCAGCCTTGGCCGTCAGCTTGCCAGCGTTGACCAGCACGCGAGCCACCCCCGACAGGGACGAGGGCGTTGATTCAACCAGGGTTTCAGCGGCCATGGGCTTCAGGGCGCAGTCTGCATATCTGAACGATCATCGCCGATCCTTCCCAGGGTGTAAACGCCGGAAAAGCCGCATTGGTTCCGCTTTGAAGCCCAAAGACGAATGCTTACAGGATTCAGAACAAAGGCGTGCTTGGCCGCAAAGTGAAGATCCTGGTCGGGGTGAGAGGATTCGAACCTCCGGCCTCTACGTCCCGAACGTAGCGCTCTACCAGGCTAAGCTACACCCCGAAATGTCTGCCAGGCCAAGCGGGGCCTGGGCTGCTGGGCCGCAGCAAGGTTCAAGAAGAACGATGGATAGCCCGAGCGCACAAGTCTAACAGAGCCTCACGCTCGACTGAGGCCGGCAGATGGGCCAGCACGGCCGCGCGCGCCTTGTCGGCTTCGGCCTGTGCGGCGGCGCGCGTGGCGTCCAGCGCACCCGTGCGGCGCACGGCGGCCATGATCTCGGGCATCTTGTTCAACTCGCCCTTTTCGATGGCGTGGCGGATCATGGCGCGTTCGCTGTTGGTGCCACGCTCCATGGCCACCAGCAGCGGCAGCGTGGGCTTGCCTTCGCGCAGATCGTCGCCCACGTTCTTGCCCAACTCGTCGCTGTTGCCTTCGTAGTCCAGCAAGTCGTCAACGAGTTGGAAGGCGGTGCCCAAAGAGCGGCCGTAGTCGGCGCAGGCTTCTTCCAGCACGGTGTCGGCGCCGGCCAGCACGGCACCCAAACGCGCGCTGGCTTCGAACAGCTTGGCCGTTTTGAAGCGGATGACTTGCAGGTAGTCGGCCACCGCCTAATCTGGGTCGTGCATGTTCATGAGTTGCAGCACTTCACCTTCGGCAATCACGTTGGTGGCGTCGGCCAGCACTTCCAGCACGCGCATGCGGTTCACCGACACCATCATCTGAAAGGCGCGCGAATACAGGAAGTCGCCCACCAACACGCTGGCGGCGTTGCCAAACATGGCGTTGGCGGTGGCACGGCCGCGGCGCAGGGCCGATTCGTCCACCACGTCGTCGTGCAGCAGCGTGGCGGTGTGGATGAACTCGACAATGGCCGCCAATTCGTGGCGCTCGGAGCCTGCAAAGCCCAGCGCCTGCGCAAACAGCAACACCAGGCGCGGGCGTATGCGCTTGCCGCCCGCGTTGATGATGTAGTGCGAGATCTGGTCGATGAGCGCCACGCGCGAACTCAAGCGCTGGCGGATGACTTCGTCCACCAGCGCCATGTCCGCATCGGTAGGGTCGGCGGCGG